>NZ_JAHXNQ010000012.1:0-195966 GCF_023148575.1 Pseudomonas sp. EYE_354 | reverse complement strand
CCAGCTTCATTGGTCACACCTCAACCTGGCTTGGCGTGAGCGCAATGGTGATGGAAAAACACCTGACTAACTTGCGCGACACACTCCAGGCCATCGAGCGTTTGCATCAGGAAAGCTATCGTCAGCACGGACACCTTAAATCGCCGCAGTTCTTTGCTGAACGACAACGGCTGCTAGCCAAACTGGATGCACACCTGCTGAACTCGACACGTTTGCGCGGCCAAACAAGCCTAGGCGACCATCCCAAGTTAAAAACGGCCCTTGGCATCTCCAGTCGTAGCCTCGTACATCACTGGCACAATGCGGGTGGACCGGGTGCCATCCCGGGGTATGCCACCCATGTGGACGCGATCAGTCGTGCGGCCAAATACATGAAAACAGGCGGTTATATTGGCATCGGTATTGGCGGTGTGTCGTCGTTGCTGTCTATTCAGCAGGTGTGTAACGGAGGTTCTGGGGAGGCCTGTGAGAAGATCAAATTTACTGAAGGGGGGAAATTCACCGGGTCTACCATTGGCAGTGGTGCAGGTGGAGCAGTAGCGAGTTATGCAAGTAGTTCGATCTGCGTGGCGCTTGGTGTCACTACAGGAATAGGAGGGGTTGTTTGCGTCGCGGCCTTAGTGGGGGCTGGCACGTGGGTGGGTACAACCTACGGTGGTAGGGGGGGTGAGTACATAGGTGGAAAAATCTACGAGGTCACACAACCTTGACCAATATCGATAGTTGGAATCCTTGGGTAGCTATTGGTTTTTTGTCCACGCCATTTCTGCTCGCCGTTACCGCTATCGCATATAGCGTGTATTTGAGCCGCTGTCAGTTGGACGCCATAAAGGAGGCGTTAAAGAACAGCCGGTATATCTACATATGGGGAAATAGCTTGGGGAAACGGGGTTTAATTTGGTCCGTCTTTGAAATATCAAAAATCGCAGGGATGGTAGTGTGGCCAAGGGCTTCTATTATTATTGGAGAGGTAAACCCTGCAGATCTTGAAAAATTCCCACCTTATCTGAAACGTTATTTAATCGTTAATATGACGCTGATGATTACTTCCCTCGCTTGGATAATCGCTCAATCCATTCTGCTGGAATTCGGATAAGGGCAACCCGGCGCTGGTGATCTGGTTTCAGGGGTTGACCAAGTATTTGAAGCCGAAGAAAAACAAGCCGGCCTGACAGAGAGCCAGGCGATGGGGCATGCCCGCTTACCACAAGCCCAGCTAGCCCCGGCAGTGTGTCAGGGTTGGGTGAACTGCGACGCCAGTTCACGCAACAGCACTTCGGCGTCGAGTACCTTGCCTACCACTTCTTCGGCCTTTTCACGGCTCAAGCCCAGGCGCTCCAGCAGTACGTCCGGAATCGCTTCATCCGGCCCGGAGCCGATACCGCGGCTGCGCAGCAGGCGCACGGCCAGGCACACCAGATTCGGGTATTCGGCGTATTGGCCGTCGTAGGTCGGGTCGTGCTGGAAGCGCAGGGCAGTGGACAGTTCGTCCGGCATGTCCCAGTAGCGCATCAGCCAGGCACCGATCTGTTCGCGGCTGATCCCCAGCAGGTGCTGTTCCACGTAGCTGTGGCACAGGTGCGGGTTGACCTCCAGGTGGCGGCAGATCAGTGAAAAGTGCGGAGGGAACACGTGGGCCAGCAGCAGGTAGCCGAAGTTGTGCAGCAGGCCGGCCAGGTAGGTCAGGCCGGCTTCCGGACGCTGGGCACGGGGCATGGCACGGGTCAGGCCTTCGATTACGGCCGCCGTGTAGATCGACTGATGCCAGTACGGCGTGGCCTGGTGCGGGTGGTCCTTGGGCAGGCTCAACGTCTTGCCCAGGGCAAGGCCCAGCGCCAGGTTGATCACCAGATCAAAGCCCAGCACACGCACGATGGCGTCTTCGACCGAGCGGATTTTGCCCGGTGACGCGTAGTACGGCGATGCCGCCCAACTCACTACTTGCGCTGCCAGGGCTGGGTCGGTTTCGACTACGCCGGTGATGTCGTCGATGGTCGCATTGGGGTCGACCCGCAGCTTGATGATCTTCTGCGCGGTGTCGGCCAGCGGTGGGATCTCGATCGTCGCTTCCAGGCGCTGCTGGATACGACGGGCGGTGAACGCCTGCATCGCCTGGGTGATTTCCTCGCGGTCATCGTTGGGGCGGTCGAGGTTGGGACGAATGTTACTCAGCGGCTCGCCAAACTGCGCGGCACTGGCCTTGGTGAGCATGGTCTTGAAGGCATCGCTGGAGATTTCCAGCAACAACCCGGCTTCGCCCGAATGTACCAGCAGACTCGGCTCGTTGAGCAGGCTGCCTTCATACAGGCATGGCGAACTGGTGAGTGCCGGCAGGCCCGGCAGCAGGCTCAGGTCGTGCTTGGCCAGCATGCGCTCGATACGGTCGGGCGATACGGAGGTGAGGCGGCGGCCGGTAAGTTCGGCGAGGCGGTTGAGGTCCAGTAACTGGTTCTGAGGGAACAGCACCATGAGTGCCCCCACCGCATCTTCCAGCAACACGGCCTGGACCTTTCGCGCAGGATTCAGGCCAGGTTGTTCGACCACTTCCGTGTAGCTGATGGCTAGCTTGGCGAGCAGGGTCCGAATGACCGGCGGTGCGGTCAGCGGGGCTGTGGCGAGGGCGACTTCTGACATGGCCTGATCCAAATTCGTACAGTCACCGAAGTATAACCAGCTTGGTACAGGTGTAGGTCGCTTAAGTGAGTTCGACGTCACACTTGGCCGTATTGCTGCCCATGGCGCAGCCAGCGATCCAGCAGCGGGCTCACGTGATCCGGCCAGCGCTCCAGCAAGGCCTGGGCCGCGTCGCGCACGGCCGGCAGCAGGTCGGCGTCGCGCATCAGGTCGGCGACCTTGAATTGCAACAGACCGGTCTGGCGGGTGCCGAGCATTTCACCGGGGCCGCGCAGTTCGAGGTCTTTTTCGGCGATGACAAAACCGTCGTTGGTCTCGCGCATGATGCCCAGGCGCTGGCGGCCGATCTGCGACAGCGGCGGGTGATAAAGCAACACGCAGTGGCTGGCGGCGCTGCCCCGACCCACGCGGCCGCGCAATTGGTGCAGTTGCGCCAGGCCCAGGCGCTCGGGGTTCTCGATGATCATCAGGCTGGCGTTGGGCACGTCCACGCCGACTTCAATCACCGTGGTGGCCACCAGCAGTTGCAGGTTGCCGGCCTTGAATTCGGCCATCACCGCGGCTTTTTCGGCGGGCTTCATGCGCCCGTGGATCAGCCCGACCTTGAGTTCGCCCAGGGCACTGGTGAGGTCCTCAAAGGTGGTTTCGGCGGCCTGGCAGGTCAGCTCTTCGGACTCTTCGATCAGGGTGCACACCCAGTAGGCCTGTCGCCCCTCGGCGCAGGCCCCGCGTACCCGCTCGATGACTTCCACGCGCCGGGTGTCGGTGACCAGCACGGTGTTGACGGGCGTACGACCGGGCGGCAGTTCGTCGAGGATCGAGGTGTCGAGGTCGGCGTAGGCGCTCATGGCCAGGGTGCGCGGGATCGGCGTGGCGGTCATGATCAACTGGTGCGGGTTCATGCGCCCGCCGACGCCTTTCTGGCGCAGCGCCAGGCGCTGTTGCACGCCGAAGCGGTGCTGTTCGTCGATGATCACCAGGGCCAGGTTCTTGAACTGCACCTCGTCCTGGAACAAGGCGTGGGTGCCCACCACCATCGGTGCGCCAGCGGCGATCTGTTCCAGCGCCGCTGCACGGGTCTTGCCCTTGAGCTTGCCGGCCAGCCACGCCACTTCCAGGCCCAGGGGCTCGAGCCAGCGTTTGAAGGTGATGAAGTGCTGTTCGGCAAGGATCTCGGTGGGCGCCATCAGCGCCACTTGGTAACCGGCTTCCAGGGCCTGCAGGGCGGCGAGGGCGGCGACTACGGTTTTGCCCGCGCCCACGTCACCCTGGATCAGTCGCAGCATCGGCTCCTGCTGGCTGAGGTCATAGGCGATTTCGTTGCCTACGCGCTGCTGGGCGCCGGTAGGGGCAAAGCCGAGGTTGGCCAGGTACTGCGCCGGCAGGCGCGTGGCTTTGGGCATCGCCGGTGCGCGCAGGGAACGCATGCTTTCGCGCAGGCGTTGCTGGGACAGTTGATGGGTCAGCAGTTCTTCGAACGCCAGGCGGTGCTGGGCCCAATGATGACCCAGGGCCAGTTCGTCGACATCGGCGTCGGCTGGCGGGTTGTGCAGGTAGCGGATCGCATCGTCCAGCGGCGCCAGTTGGTAGTCGCGGGCCAGTTCCAGCGGCAGCCAGTCGGGCAGGCTTTTTGGGCCGAGCAGGCTCAGGGTCTGCATGCACAACTGGCGCAGGCGTTGCTGGGTCAGGCCTTCGGTGAGCGGGTAGATGGGCGTGAGGGTGGTGTCCACCGGCGGCGGTTCGTCACCGGTGATTGCCCGGTATTCGGGGTGGTAGATTTCCAGGCCGGATGCACCTGGGCGTGCTTCGCCATAGCAGCGCACGCGGGTGCCGCGCTTTAGGCCATCCTTTTGCGCGTTGCTGAAGTGGTAGAAGCGCAGGCTCAGCCCGCCGGTGCCGTCCTGCAGGCGCACCACCAGGCTGCGGCGCTTGCCCATTACTACGTCGGCACCGCTGACGGTGCCTTCGACCACCGCGTCCTGCCCAGGCCGCAACTGGCCGATGGGCACCACGCGGGTGCGGTCCTGATAACGCAGGGGCAGGTGGAAGAGCACGTCCTGAAGATTTTCCAGGCCGACCTTGGCCAGTTTCTCGGCCATGGCTTCACCGACACCCTTGAGGGCCGTGACCGACACCTGCGACAGCTCGCTCATACGGTTGATCAGCTCGCGGCAGTAGCCGGCGGCTTGGCCACCGAGCACAGGCGGATCGAGTCGGCGAGGATCTCAATTGCCTTGGGCCGAGGGAAGCTGGCGCGCCAGGCGATCGCCACGGTGCGGAACGGCACTGGCGGTGTGAGGGGGCGCACTTCGATCACGCCGGGGGCGTAGTGATGGCTGTCCACTGCCGACAGCGGCAGGATCGAGATGCCCAGGCCAGAGGCGACCATATGGCGAATGGTTTCCAGGGAACTGGACTCCACGGTGGTGTGTTTGGCGCCGTCGTTGCCCTTGGTCAGCGTCGGGCAGGCTTCCAGCACCTGGTCGCGGAAGCAGTGGCCTTCGCCCAGCAGCAGCAGGCTCTTGTCATTGAGCAGGCCGGCGTCGATGGTGGTTTTTTGCGTCCACGGGTGAGAGGCCGGCATCAGCACCTGGAACGGCTCATCGTAGAGCTGCAGGGTGAGTACGTCCGCCTCGTTGAACGGCAGGGCGATGATGATCGCGTCCAGCTCGCCATTGCGCAGTTTGTCGCGCAGCACGTGGGTGAAGTTTTCTTCGATATACAGCGGCATCTGCGGCGCGACGCGGTGCAGTTGCGGGATCAGGTGCGGGAACAGGTAAGGGCCGACGGTGTAGATGGCGCCGACTTTCAGCGGGGCGGTCAGTTGGTTCTTGCCGGCCTGGGCCAGCTCGCGAATGCTCTGCGCCTGTTCCAGGACTTTTTGGGCCTGGGCCACGATGCCTTCGCCTACCGGGGTGAGGCGCACGGCGCTCTTGCTGCGCTCGAAAATCAGCACACCGAGTTCGTCTTCAAGCTTTTTCACGCCCACCGAGAGGGTCGGTTGGCTGACGTGGCAACGCTCGGCCGCATGGCCGAAGTGTTGCTCTTGGGCGAGGGTAACGATGTAGCGTAATTCTGTAAGAGTCATAGCGGGCGTCCATGAGGTTGCGGGCCAAGCATACCGGCTGCAATCGATAGACGCACGTTATCAGAACTTTGTTGGGGATTGAGCGGGGAATGTGAATTTTTGCGGGGTTGAAATCAACTGTGGGAGCGGGCTTTCCCGCTCCCCTCAGTTTAGCGGCGACGCTTCTCGATGTTGTACACGAACGGTGCAACGATCTCGATACTGCCACTTTTCACCATGTCGGCCGGTGGCTTGGGCAACGGCTGGGCACGACGGATCATGTCCAGGGTGGCACGGTCCAGGTCGGCATTGCCGGAACGTCCCACCAGCTCGTAGGAAAGCACATTGCCTTCTGCATCGACCACGAAGCGCAAGCGGTTCAGTCCCTCTTTGCCACGGGCCTGGGCGCCTGGCGGGTACTTCTTGTACTTCTGCAAGTGCGCCAGCAGGGTGCCTTCCCAGGACGCTTTGGCCGCGATCTGCTGCGGCGACGGGCCTGGAGCCGGCTGGGCGGATTTTTCAGCCGGTGCCTTGGTCGGCGGCGCATCGCTCGGTGGCTCCTCGGAGGGTTTCTCCTTGGGCGGCTCGATCTTTTTCTCCACCGGCTTTGGCGGCTGAGGTTTGGGCTTGGGCTTGACCGGCTTGGGCACCTGGATCGTTGGCTTGGGTGCCTCGGCCAGTTTTGGCAAAGGCAACTCTTCCACCGGAGCAGGCGGTTGCGGCGGCGTCACCACTTTCGGCGGTGCCGGCGGCGGTGGCGCTGGCATCGGCGCCAGGTCAATGACCATGGCGGCCGGCGGCAACTGCACCGTGCGTGGGGCTGACCAATGGAGCGCGATGGCGATCGCGACGGCATGCACGCCCAGCACGACGGCGAGGCTGGTGCCATAACGCGTCAGTTTGTGGCGCGTCGTGATCATTTCTTGGCTGCCGTCTCAAGTCCGACCAGGCCTACCTTGAGGTAGCCGGCTGCCCGCAGGGCATCCATCACGCTCATCAGGTCGCCGTAGTCCACGCCCTTGTCGGCCTGGAAGAAGATCGTCGTGTCTTTCTTGCCCTGGGTCTTGGCGTCGAGCACCTGCCCCAGAGTTTCAGCTTTGACTTCTTCTTCGCCCAGGAACAGACGTTGGTCCGCCTTGACGCTGAGGAACACCGGTTTCTCGGGTCGCGGCGCCGGTTTGGCGCTGGACGCGGGCAGGTCGACCTTGATGTCCACGGTCGCCAGCGGTGCCGCCACCATGAAGATGATCAGCAGTACCAGCATCACATCGATAAACGGGGTGACGTTGATTTCGTGGTTCTCGACGAGTTCGTCGTCGCCTTGATTCAAATGCAGGCCCATGGCCGATTACCCCACTTTCACCATGTGCGGTTGCGAGCTGCGCTCGGAAGGCAGGTGATCGAGGTCGCGGCTGACCAGCAGCAGGACTTCTGCCGACGCGTCGGATACCTGGGCTTTGTAGCCGGCAATCGAGCGGGCGAAGACGTTGTAGATCACGACCGCAGGGATCGCAGCAACCAGGCCCAGGGCGGTGGCCAGCAGGGCTTCGGCGATGCCTGGGGCAACGACGGCGAGGTTGGTGGTCTGGGTTTTGGCGATGCCGATAAAGCTGTTCATGATGCCCCACACGGTACCGAACAGACCGACAAACGGTGCGGTGGAACCGATGGTCGCCAGCACGCCGGTGCCGCTGCTCATGTTACGGCCGCAGGCCGCCACAAGGCGCTCGAGGCGGAAGCTGACACGCTCCTTGATGCCTTCTTTTTCGCGGGTGTTGGCAGACAGGCGCATTTCTTCCAGGGCGTCATGCACCAGCAGATTGGCCAGGGTGCCCTTCCTGGTTGCGGTTTCGCTCGCTTCCTTGAGGGTGGTGGCCTTTTTCAGGTGAACGATTTCAGCACGCAGACGACGCTTGGCGCCCAGCAGCTCGAAGCCCTTGGCGATCCAGATGGTCCAGGTGATGATCGAGGCGATGGCCAGGCCGATCATTACGGCTTTTACCACCACGTCAGCGTTTTGGTACATGCCCCACGGAGACAGGTCATGGGCCATGCCCAGGGTGTTGTCTTCTTCCAATACCACGCCGGTTTCATCGGCGGCGGCTGCAGCGGGGTCAGTTGCGACCGGCGCGGCGACGGGCGCGGCCGGTGTGGCTGCATTTTGCTCGGCGGCCGCTGGGGTAGCCGGGGCGGTGGCATCAGCGAATGCGGCGGTCGGCGCCAGCAGTACGCTGAACAGCATCGCAGCAATCGCACGCCAGGCGCGGGATGGGCTGTGAAGCTTGGTTGGCGAAGCGGGGGTTGTATTACGTGTCATGCTGGCCGGACCTGAGAAGAAAAAATGAGTGATCGTCCTACCAGACCTTAAACGGCCGAGGACAAATGGGCGGTCATTATTGCAAGTAATTCTTGTTAACAAAAGTAATACAGTAACTTTATTTGCCCTTTTTCTGGCCGACGGTCTGCTGTGAGGGCTAACCTAGACCTTTGAGAATGGAGTTTTGTGATGTCTGTGCCTTCTGTGGTGATTGCCGGATGCGGCGATGTGGGTAGTCGGCTGGCTAGCCAATTGCTGGCCTCGGGATGGGAGGTTCATGGCCTGCGCCGCGATATTTCGCGCCTGCCCGAAGGCGTCATTGGTATTGCCGGCGACCTGTTCAACAAGGATTGTCCCGAGACCTGGCCGATCGGCGGGGTGGATTACCTGGTGTATTGCGCCGCCGCCACCGATCACGATGAGGCAGGCTATCGCGCCGCCTACGTTCAAGGTTTGCAGCATGTGTTGGAGTGGTTGAAGGATTACGGTCAGGAGCCCAAGCACCTGCTGTTTGTATCCAGCAGCAGCGTGTTCGGGCAGCAGAACGGCGAGTGGGTCGACGAGACCTCAGAAACCCAGGCCAAGGGCTATTCCGGGCAGGTCATGTTGGAAGCCGAGCAGGTCGCACTCAACAGTGGCATCCCCGCCAGTATCGTGCGCTTGACCGGTATTTACGGCCCAGGTCGCGAATGGCTGCTTACGCAGGTGCGCAAGGGTTACCGGGTGGCGCTTGATCCACCTTTATATGGCAACCGCATCCACGCCGATGACGCGGCGGGGTTGTTGGCGTTTTTGCTGCGTCATGTGGAGCAGGGTGGGTCGCTGGACAAGGTCTATATCGGTGTCGATGATGCGCCGGCGCCGTTGGCTGAAGTGGTGGCCTGGTTACGTGACTACTTGGGCGTCACAGAGTGGTCCGAGGACGCCAGTGTGCGGCGGGCGGGTAGCAAGCAATGCAGCAATGCCAGGATCAAGGCGCTCGGGTGGACGCCCAAGTATCCGACCTATCGCGAAGGGTATGCTGCGATTCTTGAAGGAAGGTGCTAAAGCAAAAAGGAGCCTGTGAGGGCTCCTTTTTATTTACTGTTTTTCCAGCAGCCACTGACGCGGGCCAGGGGTAAACGAAGGCACTTCGTCGGTCTGCGCGGTATTGATCGCCTGGAAAATTTCCAGCTGCTTGCCTTTGCGTATGAAGATCCAGGGGTTGCCCTGGCCATTGAGTTGCAGCCAGATACTGTCGTAGCCGCCGCTCATGGAGGCGCAGTCGCCCGCCAGGCACAACGAGTACCGATCAACATTGGGCAGACCGGCGACTTTGCCGTTTGCCTGGAACTGTACGATGGCGCCGCTGCCGAAACCGTCGCTGATCTTCCAGTCGCCGCCCATATAGGCTGCGTAGAGCGCACGCTCGAAGTTGGCACCCAGCGGTGCGCCCTCCGGTGCGGGCTCTTTCGCGCGGGCAAACAGCTGTTCAGGCTCGTTATCGTTGGCCACTTGCAACAGTTGTTTGCCTTTGCGCTTGAGTTCGGTGGCCGAGCTGCCGTAGAAGTCCACGCTCCAGGCGCCGGATTTTTCACCGAGCAACTTGCCTTCCGCGACTTCAAAGCCGTTGTAATAGCGCGCCTGGGAGGCCTTGGTATTCACCTCCCACTCAAGGTTTGGACCATAGCTCTGCAGCGCTTCACGCAAAGGGCCGCCCTTGGCTGCCGCATCGATGGCGACCTGGTTGATCCAGGTGCCGCTCACATCCAGGTCGGCGGGGTTGCTGGCGCAGCCGCCGAGCATCAGGGCGAGCAACGAAGTGGCTACAAGCGCTTTGCGCATCATGAAATCCTTTTAAAACGAAGTCGGCGCAGCCTGTTGGAGGCTGCGCCGGGTTTTTACTCGATGACCAGAATCGCGTCCATCTCAACCTGTGCGCCCTTTGGCAGGGCTGCAACGCCGATGGCGGCACGGGCTGGGTAAGGCTGTTCGAAGTACTTGCCCATGATCTCGTTGACCTTGGCGAAGTGGCTCAGGTCGGTGAGGAAGATGTTCAGTTTGACGATGTCTTTGAACGAGCCGCCAGCCGCTTCGGCCACGGACTTAAGGTTCTCGAAAACCTGTACGGTCTGCGCTTCGAAGCCTTCCACCAGCTCCATGGTCTTTGGGTCCAGCGGGATCTGGCCGGACATGTAGACAGTGTTGCCTGCCTTGATCGCCTGGGAATAAGTACCGATGGCGGCGGGGGCTTTGTCGCTGGTGATAACGGTCTTGGTCATGAATGACTCCTTATAAGCGTTGGGTTAAGCACGCATACGGGTGATGCGGATGACCCCGGTCAAGGCGCGCAGTTTCTTGATCACGCGGGCCAGGTGCACGCGGTCGTGCACGCTGACCACCAGCTGGACCACGCTGATGCGACCATCGCGCTCGTCCATGCTGATTTTTTCGATATTGCCGTCGGCGGCGTTGACGCTGCTGGCCAGCAGGGCGATCAGGCCGCGCTGGTGTTCCAGCTCCACCCGCAGCTCGACGTTGAATTCGCCGGTCACATCCTTGGCCCAGGAAAGCTGGATGCATTTTTCCGGGTTGTGACGGATTTCGGTGATGTTGCGGCAGTTATCCAGGTGCACCACCATGCCTTTGCCGGCAGACAGGTGCCCTACAATCGGGTCGCCCGGAATCGGCGTGCAGCATTTGGCGTAGCTGAGCACCAGGCCTTCGGTGCCGCGAATCGCCAGCGGACCTTCCGGGCTTGGCAGCTGTTCGCCTTCGCCGAGCAGGCGGCGGGCGACCACATAGGCCATGCGGTTGCCCAGGCCGATATCTTCGAGCAGGTCTTCGATGGTCTCCTGGCGATATTCATGGAGCATCGCTTGCACGCGTTCCTGCGCAATCTTGTCCAGGGCGCTGTCGAAGCCGTTGAGCACCTTGTTCAGCAAGCGTTCGCCGAGGCTGATGGACTCGGAACGGCGTTGCAGTTTCAACGCGTGACGGATGTGCGTGCGTGCTTTGCCGGTGACCACGAAATTGAGCCACGCCGGGTTCGGGCGCGCGCCCGGTGCGCTGACGATCTCTACCGTGGAGCCGCTTTGCAGCGGTTCCGACAGCGGGGCCAGGCGCCGGTTGATGCGGCAGGCGATGCAGCTGTTGCCCACGTCTGTGTGCACGGCGTAGGCAAAGTCGACCGCGGTGGAGCCTTTTGGCAGCTCCATGATCCGACCCTTGGGCGTGAACACGTAGACCTCGTCCGGGAACAGGTCGATCTTCACGCTTTCGATGAATTCCAGGGAGTTGCCCGCACGCTGCTGCATTTCCAGCACGCCTTTTACCCACTGGCGGGCGCGGGCGTGGGTGCCTTTGGGCTGCTCGTCGCCGCTGGATTTGTACAGCCAATGGGCAGCGATGCCGTTGTTGGCCATCTCTTCCATTTCGCGAGTGCGGATCTGGATCTCAATCGGCACCCCGTGCATGCCGAACAGCGTGGTATGCAGCGATTGATAGCCGTTGGCCTTGGGAATCGCGATGTAATCCTTGAAGCGGCCCGGCAGGGGTTTGTACAAATTATGCACAGCGCCCAGCACGCGGTAGCAGGTGTCGACCTTGTCGACGATGATCCGGAACGCGTATACGTCCATGATCTCGTTGAAGGCCCGGCGCTTGCCGCGCATCTTCTTGTAGATGCCGTAGATGTGCTTCTGCCGGCCGCTGACTTCGCCTTCAATCTCGTCGATTGCCAGGCAATGGCTCAGCGACTCTTCGATCTTATTGACGATTTCCTTGCGGTTGCCCCTGGCGCGTTTGACCGCCTGGTAGATGCGCGCCGAGCGCATCGGGTGCATGGCCTTGAAACCGAGGTCTTCGAATTCGATACGAATGGCGTGCATGCCCAGCCGGTTGGCGATGGGCGCGTAGATTTCCAGGGTTTCCTTGGCAATACGCCGGCGTTTTTCGCCTGACAGCACTTCCAGCGTGCGCATGTTGTGCAGACGGTCGGCCAGCTTGACCAGAATCACCCGGATGTCACGGGCCATGGCCATGGCCATCTTTTGGAAGTTTTCCGCCTGGGCCTCGGCCTTGGTTTCGAAGTTCATCTGGGTCAGCTTGCTGACGCCATCGACCAGTTCGGCCACGGTTTCGCCAAATTGCGCACTGAGCGCTTCCTTGGCAATACCGGTGTCTTCGATCACGTCATGCAGCATCGCGGCCATCAGGCTCTGATGGTCCATGTGCATGTCGGCCAGGATATTTGCCACCGCAAGAGGATGGGTGACATACGCCTCACCGCTACGGCGGCGTTGGCCGTCGTGGGCTTGTTCGGCGTAGAAATACGCTCGGCGGACCAGGTTGACCTGGTCGGGGCCGAGGTAGGTCGATAAGCGATCGGCGAGGGCGTCTATGCTCGGCAAAGTGTGAACTCCTGCCGAAGGCTGTGACTCCGCGCCGTGCTACGTCGACCAGGCATAGGCTTAGACGGCCTCGTTGGACTCGTCCTCGAACGCTGCAAACAGCGGTTCGTCTTCAACGATCTCGGCGTTGGCGATGAACTCGTAGCTCATCAGGCCTTCAGCGATTTCACGCAGGGCTACAACGGTAGGCTTGTCGTTTTCCCACTGGACCAGGGGCTCTTTGCCGCCAGTGGCCAGTTGACGGGCACGCTTGGTAGAGAGCATGACCAGCTCAAAGCGGTTATCCACGTGTTCTAGGCAGTCTTCAACGGTTACGCGGGCCATGGTATTCCTCGGAGCGAATGCAAGATGCGCGCTGCCCGGTTGGGCGAGCGGACTGAACAGTTTAAAAAATCACCAGCGTTTAGGGAAGCGCTGATTTTTCGCAGGCCATCGCAAAACCGCTGCAAGCGCCAATGTAAAGCCCTTGCAGCGGTTTTGGGAAGAGCCAATCAACCCAGCAGTTCGGCCAGTAATTTGCCGAAACGCTGCTGTTGACGCTTTTGCTGGAGCTGATTGGTGCGAAAAATCGCCTTCAGGTCATCCAGTGCGTGGGAAAAATCGTCATTGATGATCAGGTAGTCGTAGTCGACGTAGTGGCTCATTTCGCTGACGGCTTCACGCATGCGACCTTCGATGATTTCGTCACTGTCCTGGCCACGGTTGGTCAGGCGCTGGTGCAAGGCGTGGAGCGACGGCGGCAGGATGAAGATCGAGCGCGCCTGAGGCATCAGCTTGCGCACTTGCTCGGCGCCCTGCCAATCGATTTCCAGGATCAGGTCGTGGCCTTCGTCGAGGGTCTGCTGCAAATGGCTTTGCGAGGTGCCGTAGAGATTGCCGAACACTTCGGCGCGCTCCAGAAAGTCACCGTGTTCGATCATCTTCACGAACTCGGTGCGTTCGACGAAGTGATAGTGCACGCCGTTCACCTCACCCGGGCGCATGGCGCGGGTGGTGTGGGAGACCGAAATGCGGATCTGATCGTTAGTGTCGGTCAGCGCCTTGACCAGGCTGCTCTTGCCCGCGCCCGAGGGAGCGGAAATGATGTAAAGGGTACCGGTGCTATGGGTCATGGAGGTTGCCTTACTCAATATTCTGTACTTGTTCGCGCATCTGTTCGATCAACACTTTGAGGTTGACCGCAGCCGTGGTGCTGCGCGGGTCAAAAGCCTTGGAGCCCAGTGTATTGGCTTCGCGGTTGAGTTCCTGCATCAGGAAGTCCAGGCGCCGACCGGCGGCGCCACCGGATTTGAGCACGCGGCGCACTTCAATAATGTGGGTGCTCAGGCGGTCGAGCTCTTCGGCGACGTCGCTCTTCTGTGCCAGCAGCACCATTTCCTGCTCCAGGCGCACGGGGTCGAGGTCGGCCTTCATGTCGGTGAAGCGGTCGAGGACCTTCTGGCGCTGGGTGGCGAGCATCTGCGGCACCAATTCGCGCAGGATCACCACGTCTTCTTCGATCGAGGTCAGGCGCTCGTTGATCAAGCGCGCCAGTTCGGCGCCTTCGCGCTCGCGGCCGGCCTTGAGTTCCTTCAGGCCTTGAGTGAACAGGGCGAGGGCTTCGGCGTTGAGGGCTTGCGGGTCGGAGGCGTCGGCCACCAGTACGCCAGGCCAGGCCAGCACTTCCAGCGGGTTCAACGGGGCCGGTTGCTTGATCAGGCTGGCGATGGTTTCGGCGGCGGCCACCAGTTGCGCGGCGCGGTCGCGGTCGACCTGCAGCGGCTTGCCGGTGGTTTCCTCGGTAAACCGCAGGGTGCACTCCAGCTTGCCGCGGGAAATGCCCTGGCGCAGCGCCTCGCGCACGGCGCCCTCGAGATCACGAAACGATTCCGGCAGACGCAGGTGCGGTTCCAGGTAGCGGCTGTTGACCGAGCGCAGTTCCCAGCTCAGGGTGCCTTGGACGCCGGCTTTTTCGACGCGGGCGAAGGCGGTCATGCTGTGCACCATGGAGGTACCTCGCGTTGCAGTCCCGCAAACACGGGCTGATGGGTAAATTGAAGCCGACAGGCTGCGAAGGCGCAGGATTGTAGCGCAGTGGCGCGAGCACGCCCAAACAATGGGCGATCGGCTGAGCATTCGTAAGCAAATTTTTAGAAGTGCCCCGAATCGGCTCGCGGCTCTATAATGCTCGGCAGTTTTTCGTCCTCCGTACAGGTATCCCCTATGAAACGTCCAAGTGGTCGCGCTGCCGATCAGCTCCGCTCGATCCGCATCACCCGCAACTACACCAAACACGCCGAGGGATCCGTACTGGTCGAGTTTGGCGATACCAAGGTGATCTGCACCGTCAGCGTCGAAAATGGCGTGCCGCGCTTCCTCAAGGGCCAAGGCCAGGGGTGGTTGACCGCTGAGTACGGCATGCTGCCGCGCGCCACCGGCGAACGTAACCAGCGTGAAGCCAGCCGTGGCAAGCAAGGCGGGCGCACCCTCGAAATCCAGCGCCTGATCGGTCGCTCGCTGCGCGCAGCGCTGGACATGTCGAAGCTGGGCGACGTGACCCTGTACGTCGACTGTGATGTGATCCAGGCCGACGGCGGTACGCGCACGGCGTCCATCACCGGTGCCATGGTGGCGTTGGTCGACGCACTCAAAGTGATCAAGAAACGCGGTGGCCTGAAGGGTGGTGACCCGCTCAAGCAGATGATCGCCGCTGTATCGGTTGGCATGTATCAGGGCGAGCCGGTGCTGGACCTGGATTACCTGGAAGACTCGGCCGCCGAGACCGACCTGAACGTGGTAATGACCAGCACCGGTGGCTTCATCGAAGTGCAGGGTACCGCCGAAGGCGCGCCATTCCAGCCGGCCGACCTGAATGCGATGCTCGCCCTTGCGCAGAAAGGCATGACCGAAATTTTCGAGCTGCAGAACGCTGCGTTGGCTGACTGAAACCACTTTAAGGAGAAATGCCGTGAATGACAGCCAGATGCCGGTACCTACGCCTTCCTACGAGGTGCGTCAGGGGGCAATGTTGTGCCATCTTGCGGCGTTTCTGGGGTTTGTATTCCCCTTCGGCAGCGTCGTGGGGCCGTTGATCCTGTGGCAGATGAAAAAAGAAGTGGACCCGTTTATTGATGATCAGGGCAAGGAGGCTCTGAATTTCCAGATCACCGTGGCCATCGCCTGGATCGTTTGCATCGTGCTGGCTTTTGCGGTAATCGGGTTTTTCCTGATGACGGCGTTGGTAATCGCCAGCGTGGCGCTGACGGTCATTGGTGCGATCAAGGCCAACAAAGGGATCGCCTATCGCTATCCCTTGACCTGGCGGCTGATCAAATAATGAACACCCACAAAAAAACCGACAGCGATGTCGGTTTTTTTGTGCCTGGATAATGACCTTAGATGGTCAGCGTCCAGTCGTAGTCCACGATCAGCGGCGCGTGCTGCGAGAAGCGCGGCTGGCGCGGCAAGCGTGCGCTGCGTACAAACCGGCGCAGGCCCGGGGTCAGCAGCTGGTAGTCGAAACGCCAGCCCAGGTTGAGCATCTCAGCCTGTTCGTTGTCTGGCCACCAGCTGTATTGGTCGCCTTCACGGCTGACTTCACGCAGGGCATCCACATAGCCCATGTTGCCGACAATCTCGTCCATCCAGGCCCGTTCCGGCGCCAGGAAGCCAGGTGATTGCTGGCTGTCGCGCCAGTTTTTGATATCCAGCTTCTGTTGCGCCACGTACAACGAGCCACAATAAATGTACTCACGACGTTTGCGCCGCTGTTTATCCAAGTAACGGGCGAAGTCGTCCATTAGCTTGAATTTCTGGTTCAAATCTTCATCGCCGTTCTGCCCCGAAGGAAGCAGCAAGGTCGCGATGCTGACCTTATCGAAATCGGCTTGCAGGTAGCGCCCGTAGCGGTCGGCTGTCTCGAAGCCGAGGCCGCTGATGACCGCCTTGGGTTGCAACCGCGAATACAAAGCCACGCCACCTTGGGTGGGCACTTCGGCATCGCAGGCATAAAGGAAGTAGCCATCCAGTTGGAAGGCTGGGTCGTCCAGTTCAAAGGCGGAGGCGCGGGTATCCTGCAGGCAGATGACGTCGGCATTCTGGGCTTGCAGCCAACTGAGCAAACCACGCTCGACTGCAGCCTGAATACCATTAACGTTCACACTGATGATCCGCATAAATGGCCCCAAAAATCGCGTGCGTGTATGATACACGCCGTCTACCTAATTAGCTAAATCCGTGGTATCTGAGGCTTTTTTCATGCAGGCGTATCAACGCGATTTCATTCGTTTTGCCATCGATCGCGGCGTTTTGCGCTTCGGTGAGTTCACCCTCAAGTCCGGGCGTACCAGCCCTTACTTCTTCAATGCGGGCTTGTTCAACTCGGGTTCGGCCCTGGCTCAGTTGGGTCGTTTCTATGCAGCGGCCATCGTCGAAAGCGGTATTTCTTTCGATGTGCTGTTTGGTCCGGCTTACAAAGGTATCCCGCTGGCCGCCGCTACCGCAGTGGCGCTGGCTGAACATCATGGGCGGGACCTGCCGTGGTGTTTCAACCGCAAGGAAGCCAAGGCGCATGGCGAAGGCGGTAGCTTGGTGGGCGCACCGCTCACTGGCGATGTACTGATCATTGACGATGTCATCACCGCAGGTACTGCGATCCGCGAAGTGATGCAGATCATCGCTTCCCAGGAGGGTGCCAAAGCTGCCGGCGTGCTGATCGCGCTGAACCGCCAGGAGCGCGGCAACGGCGAGTTGTCGGCGATCCAGGAAGTGGAACGCGATTTTGGTATTCCGGTGGTGAGCATCGTGTCGTTGAACCAGGTGTTACAGTTCCTGGAAGATGACCCGCAGCTCAAGCAGCATTTGCCGGCAGTACGTGCATACCGCGAGCAGTTTGGCGTCTGATTTGGGGCTGCGGCGCAGTCCCGCGGGAGCAAAAAAGCCCCCATTCAATTGAATTGAATGGGGGCTTTTTGTTTTTTAGCGGTTACGGACGCTTGCGGTTACTAATCAGCGTGCCAACACCGGTATCGGTGAAGATTTCCAGCAGGATCGCATTCGGTACACGGCCATCCAGGATCAGAGAGCTGCCAACGCCGCCCTGCACCGCTTCCAGTGCGCAGCGGATTTTCGGCAGCATGCCGCCATAGATGGTGCCGTCGGCGATCAGTTCGTCCACCTGTTGCGTGGTCAAGCCGGTCAGCACCTTGCCTTGCTTGTCCATCAGGCCGGCAATGTTGGTCAGCAGCATCAGCTTTTCAGCCTTCAGTGCCTCGGCAACCTTACCTGCCACCAGGTCGGCGTTGATGTTGTAGGACTCGCCATTGGCACCCACGCCGATTGGTGCGATGACCGGGATGAAGTCACCCTTGACCAGCAGGTTCAGCAAGTCGGTGTTGATGCCGATCACTTCGCCCACTTGGCCGATGTCGATGATTTCCGGCTGGGTCATTTCCGGGGTCTGACGGGTTACGGTCAGTTTTTTCGCGCGGATCAGCTCCGCGTCCTTGCCGGTCAGGCCGATGGCGCTGCCGCCGTGGCGGTTGATCAGGTTGACGATGTCTTTGTTCACCTGGCCGCCGAGGACCATCTCCACCACGTCCATGGTTTGGGCGTCAGTGACGCGCATGCCATCGATGAAGTGACTCTCGATCGACAAGCGCTTGAGCAGGTCGCCGATTTGCGGGCCTCCACCATGCACGACCACCGGGTTGATCCCCACGGCTTTCATCAACACGATGTCGCGGGCAAAGCCGGTTTTCAGCTCCTCGCTCTCCATGGCATTGCCGCCGTATTTGATCACCAGCGTCTTGCCGACGTAGCGTCGAATGTAAGGCAACGCTTCGGACAGGACCTTGGCGGTGTTGGCAGCGGCTTCGCGTTCGAGGGTCATTCAGGGCTCCGGTGTAAAAAATCAGAACGGTAGTTGGAGATCGGGGGCAACACGTTTCAACTGGGCGTGGAACACGTCCTTGATGCGCTGCAACTCAGCCTCGGTATCCGCCTCGAAACGCAGCACCAGCACCGGCGTGGTGTTGGAGGCGCGGACCAGGCCCCAGCCTTTGGCGTAATCGACCCGCACACCATCAATGGTGGTCAGGTGGGCACCTTCGCCCCATTGCGCATCGTGCAGTGCGTCAATGATGCTGAATTTGCTCTCCTCGGTCACATGGATATTGATCTCTGGCGTAGAAATATCGTTGGGGAAGGTCTGAAACAGCTCCTGCGCCGTGGATTTTTCCTTGCTGAGGATCTCCAGCAGGCGAGCGGCGCTGTAAATACCGTCGTCAAAACCGAACCAGCGTTCCTTGAAGAACACGTGGCCGCTCATTTCGCCGGCCAACAGGGCGCCGGTTTCCTTCATTTTCTTTTTGATCAACGAGTGACCGGTCTTCCACATTAGCGGGCGACCGCCATACTCCTTGATCAACGGGGTCAGGCGGCGGGTGCATTTCACGTCGAAAATGATTTCGGCACCTGGGTTGCGAGCCACCACATCACGGGCGAACAGCATCAAGAGGCGGTCTGCGAATACGTTTTCGCCGGTGTTTGTCACCACGCCCACGCGGTCACCGTCGCCGTCGAAAGCCAGGCCTACGTCGGCGCCGGTTTCCTTGACCTTGGCGATCAGGTCTATCAGGTTTTCAGGTTTGCCCGGGTCCGGGTGGTGGTTGGGGAAGTTGCCATCCACCTCGCAAAACAGCGGGATCACTTCGCAGTTCAGGGCTTCGAGCAGTTGTGGAGCAATCACCCCAGCCGCCCCGTTGCCGCAGTCCACCACCACTTTCAGGCGGCGCGCGAGCTTCACGTCGCCCGTGATTTCATCAGCGTAGCGCTGAAGAATGTCGACTTTTGTGACGCTGCCCTCGCCGCTGGTCAGGTCATTGTTCTTGAGGCGCTCGTGCAGGGCCTGGATCTGTTCGTTGGCCAGAGTGTCGCCAGCGATGACGATCTTGAAACCGTTGTAGTCCCGTGGGTTATGGCTGCCGGTGAGCATGACCCCGGTTTTGCCGGCCAGGACATTGGCTGCGTAGTACAGCGCAGGCGTTGGCACCAGGCCCACATCGCTGACATGGCAACCACTGTCTGCCAGGCCCTGGATCAGTTGTTCAACCAATTCCGGGCCGGACAGGCGGCCGTCACGGCCCACCGAAACGTTGGGCTCATGCTGGGCCAGGCTTTGGGCGCCGATGGCGCGACCAATCCAGTAAGCGGTTTCGGTGGTCAGGGTCTTGGGCACCACGCCACGGATGTCATAGGCGCGAAAGATACTGTCGGGGAAGGTCGGGACTACTTGTTGGGCTGCGGTACTCATCGCGGGGGCAAACTCCATCTGAAGGGGGCAAGGCTGGTCTTAATGTGGCTGACCGGCAGGCTCAAACTGAAGGGTATGACGGTGTTTTCGGCAGAGAGTTCGTGGTGTAAAAGTGCCATCGGAGCTTTTGCTCCGCGTTTTTATTTGCGTAGTGCATTGATTTAAAAGGGTAAATATCGCCGACAAGGTCTGTGCATTGTTCATTCTGAAAGCCTTGCGGTGGCGTCCGGCCGGACGAAAAGGGACCGGCCGGATTCATCTTGGTCAGTGACTGCCGGAATGCCCAAACCCGCCTGCGCCGCGTTGGGTTTCGTCAAATTCCTGCACCAGTTCGAAGTGTGCCTGCACGACCGGTACCAGCACCAGTTGCGCAATACGCTCGCCGACAGCAATGTTGAAAGCGGTCTGGCCACGGTTCCAGCACGACACCATCAGTTCGCCCTGGTAGTCGGAGTCAATCAGTCCCACGAGGTTGCCCAGCACGATGCCGTGTTTGTGGCCCAGGCCGGAGCGCGGCAGGATCAGGGCCGCCAGGCCTGGGTCGCCTACGTAGATTGACAGGCCGGTCGGGATCAGAAGGGTCTGGCCCGGTTCGAGGACGGTGTCTTCCTTGAGCATGGCGCGCAGGTCCAGACCGGCAGAGCCTGGGGTGGCGTAGGCCGGCAGTGGGAATTCGGTGCCGATGCGGGGGTCGAGGATCTTGGCTTGCAAAGCGTGCATGGAAATTAAACCTGGTTCAGCCGTTGGGCGATAAAAGAGATCAGTTGGCGGGCAATCTTGCCCTTGCTGGTCTGGGCGAAAAGGGTGGCGTGCAGATCGCGGTCAATCACGCTGCAGGCGTTTTCCTCGCTGTTGAAGCCGATGCTGGGGTTGGCGACATCATTGGCAACGATCAGGTCGAGGTTTTTGTCTTTCAATTTGCGCGCGGCGTAATCCAGCAGGTGCTCGGTCTCGGCGGCGAAGCCAACACTGAACGGGCGGTCCGGGCGGGTGGCGATAGTGGCCAGGATGTCCGGGTTGCGCACCATTTGCAGGAGCAGGCCTTCGCCGCTTGTAGGGTCTTTCTTGAGCTTTTGCGGGGCAACGACTTCCGGACGGTAATCCGCGACCGCTGCCGAAGCGATAAACACGTCGCAGGGAATGGCCGCTTCGCACGCCGCCAGCATGTCCCGTGCGCTGACTACGTCGATTCTCGTGACGCGATCGGGGGTCGGCAAGTGCACGGGACCGGTGATCAGCGTGACACGTGCGCCTGCCTCGACCGCAGCTTCGGCCAGCGCAAAGCCCATTTTTCCTGAGCTATGGTTGGTGATGTAACGCACCGGGTCGATATTTTCCTGCGTGGGGCCGGCGGTGATCAGCACATGTTTGCCGGTGAGGGCCAGGTGCTGGAAGCATTCGGCGGCACACAGTGCCAGGTCGTCGGCTTCGAGCATGCGGCCCATGCCGACGTCACCACAGGCCTGGCTGCCGGAGGCTGGGCCGAACACCTTGAGGCCGCGGCTTTGCAGGAGCTGGGTATTGGCCTGGGTGGCCGGGTCTCGCCACATGGCCTGGTTCATGGCCGGGGCGATGGCGACGGTGGCATCGGTAGCCAATACCAGGGTGGTCAGCAGGTCATCGGCGATGCCTTGGGCCAGGCGCGCGATCAAGTCGGCGGTGGCCGGTGCGATCAGCACCAGGTCGGCCCATTTGGCCAGTTCGATATGGCCCATGGCGGCTTCTGCCGCAGGGTCCAGCAGGTCAAGGTGAACCGGGTGGCCGGACAAGGCCTGCATGGTCAGCGGCGTGATGAACTCACTGCCGCCACGGGTCATGACCACGCGCACTTCGGCACCTTGGTCAAGGAGCCTGCGAACCAACTCTGCGCTCTTGTAGGCGGCAATGCCGCCGCCGACGCCGAGAACGATGCGTTTCCGATACAGACGCTGCATTGGTTTGCCTTTCCAGTTCAGTGAAGCCAGTTCAGTGACGCCTGCGATCTCCCCTCCCCAGGTGAAATCGCATGCAAAAAAGAGGGCCTACGATAACACAGCGTCCGCGCGGCAACAGCGGCGTACATGGCGCACAGGGACAAGGAGGTGGGATGAGCATTCGTGATTGGCCAGCGGCAGAGCGTCCGCGGGAAAAGCTATTGGAGTGGGGCGCCGCGAGTTTGTCGGACGCCGAGTTGTTAGCGATTTTCCTGCGCACTGGGGTCTGCGGGAAAAGCGCAGTGGACCTGGCGCGCCATCTGTTGGCGAAATTTGGCGGCTTGCGCCCACTGCTGGATGCCAGCCAGGCAGTGTTCAACCAGCAATTGGGCTTGGGGCCGGCCAAGTTTGCTCAGTTGCAGGCGGTGCTCGAAATGGCCCGGCGACACATGGCCGAACAGTTGCGCAGTGAATCGGTATTGGAAAGCCCGGAGGCCGTACGCGATTACCTCAAAGCGCTGTTGCGGCATGAGCCACACGAGATTTTTGGCTGCCTGTTTCTCGATTCAAAGCACCGGGTGTTGGGTTTTGAGGCGCTCTTCCAGGGCACCATTGATGCTGCGGTGGTTTACCCCCGGCAAGTGGTTAAACGCGCATTGGCCTACAACGCGGCAGCATTGATCCTGTGCCATAACCACCCTTCCGGGAGTGTGGAACCCAGTGCGGCTGATCGTAAATTAACCAAAATTCTGCAAAAAGCCCTGGAAGTGGTGGATGTGCGGGTGCTCGATCACATCATCGTGGGAGATGGGGATCCGTTGTCGATGGCCGAATATGGGTGGATGTGACCCCGCCCGGTGAGGGCGGGGAGGGCGCTCAGGGCTTGATGCTGACTTTCGAGAAGTCCTGGCGGCCGAATGGGCTCACCTGGTATCCCTCGACATGCTTGCGTGCCAGAGCGAACGCGGTCGGATGTGCCAGTGGCAACCATAGCGCCTGTTGCTGGATCTGCGCCTGGGCCTGTTGATACAGCTTGCTGCGCACGCCTTGCTCGCTGGTGGTCTTGCCGGCACTGATCAGCTTGTCGAGCGCAGGGTCGCAGTAACGCGCGAAATTGGTGCCAGACTTAACGGCCGCGCAGGAAAACTGCGGGGTCAGAAAATTATCCGGGTCACCGTTATCGCCGGCCCAACCCATAAACAGCAGGTCGTGTTCGCCCGCCTTGGCACGACGAATCAGCTCGCCCCATTCGATTACGCGGATCTCGGCCTGGATACCGACCTTGGCCAGGTCCGCCTGCAGCAGTTGCGCGCCCAGATTTGGATTGGGGTTCAGCAGGCTGCCGGTGGGGCGAGTCCAGATCGTGGTCTTGAAACCGTCCTTGAGTCCGGCGCGGTCCAGCAGTGCCTTGGCCTTGGCGAGGTCCTGTGGATAACCCGGCAGATCCTTGGCATAGCTCCACGTGTTGGGCGGGTAAGGGCCATTAGCGGCTTCGGCAGTACCTTCGAACACAGCCTTGAGGTAGCTGGCCTTGTCGAAGGCAAGGTTGATCGCCTGGCGCACTTCGGGCTTGTCCAGCGGAGGGTGTTGGCTGTTGATAGCCACAAAGGCAGTCATGAACGCGGCGGTTTTTTCTACTTTGAGCGCAGGGTCTTTCTCGGCTTCGCCCACATCCAGCGGCTTGGGCGACAGCGCGATCTGGCATTCATCGCGGTGCAGCTTCTGCAGGCGCACGTTGGCGTCCGGTGTGATGGCGAAGATCAAGTTATCCACAGCCGGTTTGCCGGCGAAGTAGTTCGGGTTGGCTTTGAAGCGAACCACGGCATCTTTCTGAAAGCGGCTGAAGACAAATGGCCCGGTGCCGATCGGCTGGCTGTTGAGCTTTTCGGGCGTGCCGGCCTTAAGCAGTTTGTCAGCGTATTCGGCCGGGTAGATCGACGCAAAGCCCATGCTCAGCGCTGCCAGGAAGGTGGAGTCAGCATGATCCAGGGTGAAGCGCACGGTCAGCGGATCGAGGGCGTCGATCTTTTTGACCAGCGTAGGCAATTGCAGGGACTGGGCGTGGGGGAAGCCGCTCTGGGCAATCTTGTGCCACGGGTTGGCCGGGTCGAGCATGCGTTCGAAGCTGAACCGCACGTCTTCTGCGGTCAGGCTGCGGCTTGGTGTGAAGTACTCGGTGCGATGGAACTTCACGTCCGGGTGCAGCTTGAAGGTGTAAGTCAGGCCGTCCGGCGACACTTCCCAGCTGTCCGCCAGGCTTGGCACCAGCTTGCCGCTTGTCGCGTCGTAGTCGACGAGGCGGTTCATCAGCACGTCGGCCGACGCGTTAGTGGTGGTCAGCGAGTTGTACTGCACCACATCGAACCCTTCGGGGCTGGCCTCGGTGCAAACGCTCAAGTTGGTGGCGGCAGAGGCCAGCGGCGCGATAAAGAGAGGGGCAAGCAACAGGGGTAGGGCAGCGAGGCGCATGGTCGGTTTCCTTTGCAGATCGGAGGCCCATCTGCGAGTGCAGTCTGGAAAAGTCCTACCGTAGTGGTCTGATTGATAAATGACTAGCCCATTTTTGCCTGTGCTTTTGGTCAAAATGCTGTTTTGATGGCGCCTCAGATTGTTTCGCCGTGCGCTTTGAGGCGCACGCGGGCGCTGAAAATCATTCTGTGCGACGAGCGGTCGGCTCTGGTAGCGGCCCCTCCTGGCAACGGTTCAGGCGTCAACGGCCGAGATTTACTCCGGTAAAAACACACTCGCTGTTGTTGCACCAAGGTCTTTCTGGTATAAAGCAGCGCTCTTTTCTAGGGGCCCGGTTCCTTCGCTTATAGGTGTAGCCGGTAAGACCCTAAAGAAACGCGGCGCCTGGCGCCAAATGACTGAGAGATTAAGCGGCCAACCCATGCCGGGTTGGGCATGTGGTTTTAGAGGGCTGAGGCATGTCGAGAGTCTGTCAAGTTACCGGTAAGGGTCCGGTGACTGGGAATAACATTTCCCACGCAAATAACAAAACCCGTCGTCGTTTCCTGCCGAACCTGCAGCATCACCGCTTCTGGGTTGAAGAAGAGAAACGTTTTGTTCGCCTGCGTGTATCTGCCAAAGGCATGCGCATTATCGACAAGCGTGGCATCACTGTCGTGCTGGCCGAAATCCGCGCCGCCGGCAAGATCTAAGGAGCTCTATCATGCGTGAATTGATTCGAATGATCTCTAGCGCCGGTACTGGTCACTTCTACACTACCGACAAGAACAAGCGTACTACTCCGGACAAGCTCGAAAAGAAAATGTTCGACCCGCGCGTTCGCAAGCACGTGATCTACAAAGAAGGCAAAATCAAGTAATTGATTTTCTTCCTTGTGAAAAAAACCCGTATCTCACGATGCGGGTTTTTTTTGCCTGGCGTCTGGTGATCAGGCTTTCTGTTCGAACACTACGTAAATCTTGCGGCAGGCTTCCAGCACTTCCCAGGTGCCGGTGAACCCGGCCGGGATCACGAAGCGGTCGCCCGCCCGCAAAGTCTTGGCGTTGCCGTCGGCATCGCGCAGTACCGAGACGCCCTGCACAATTTCACAGTATTCGTGCTCGGTGTAGTTGACCGTCCATTGGCCTGCTTCACCTTCCCAGACTCCGGCGTTCATCTGGCCGCAGGGACTGTTGTAGTGGTTGTAGACCGTTTGCTCGGGATCGCCCTTGAGGACTTTTTCTGCGGCGGGGCGATAGCGTTCGGGGGCGGTGTTGGCTTGGCTGAAGTCGACGATGTCCTGGATGCTCATGTGCGTGTCCCGTCTGGCCTGCGGTTGGAGAGCTCAAAGTCTATGTTTATTAAAATGAACATCGCAAGGGCGTTTACCGGCGTTATGTCAAATATATTGAAACATCCCCAGCCGCTGGTTTAGGGTGGCAGCTGCCTTGCGCCGAACAATTGGCGGGCGGGCAAGCATTCTTTGAGGCTGCCGGGGCACATCGCCTGGCCCTTATATTCAATAAGAGGAGGACACTCGCATGACCACCCTGACCCGTGCCGACTGGGAACAACGCGCCAAGGACCTGAAGATCGAAGGCCGCGCCTACATCAACGGCGAATACACCGCCGCTGTTTCCGGTGACACCTTCGAATGCATCAGCCCGGTCGACGGCCGCTTGCTGGCCACCGTTGCCAGCTGTGACGCCGACGACGCCCAGCGCGCCGTGGAAAACGCCCGTGCTGTGTTCAACTCCGGTGTCTGGTCGCGCCTGGCGCCGGCCAAACGCAAGGCCACCATGATCCGTTTCGCCGCGCTGCTCAAGGCCAATGCCGAAGAGCTGGCACTGCTCGAAACCCTGGATATGGGCAAGCCGATCAGTGACTCCCTGAATATCGACGTCCCCGGCGCGGCGAATGCGCTGAGCTGGAGCGGTGAGGCCATCGATAAAATCTACGATGAAGTCGCCGCTACACCGCATGATCAGTTGGGTCTGGTAACCCGCGAGCCGGTTGGCGTGGTAGGTGCCATCGTGCCGTGGAACTTCCCGTTGATGATGGCCTGCTGGAAGCTGGGCCCGGCGCTGTCCACCGGCAACTCGGTGATCCTCAAGCCGTCCGAAAAATCGCCGCTGACCGCCATCCGCATCGCGGCCCTGGCCGTTGAAGCGGGTATTCCAAAAGGCGTGTTCAACGTGCTGCCGGGCTACGGCCACACCGTCGGCAACGCCCTGGCGCTGCACATGGACGTCGATACGCTGGTGTTCACCGGCTCTACCAAGATTGCCAAGCAACTGTTGATCCGCTCCGGCGAGTCGAACATGAAGCGTGTGTGGCTGGAAGCGGGTGGCAAGAGCCCGAACATCGTATTCGCTGACGCCCCTGACCTGCAGGCCGCCGCTGAATCCGCCGCCGGCGCCATCGCCTTCAACCAGGGCGAAGTCTGCACCGCCGGTTCGCGTCTGCTGGTGGAGCGCTCCATCAAGGATAAATTCCTGCCGTTGGTGATTGAAGCCCTCAAAGGCTGGAAGCCTGGCAACCCGCTCGATCCCGCGACCAACGTGGGCGCACTGGTGGACACCCAGCAGATGAACACCGTGCTGTCTTACATTGAAGCCGGGCATGCCGATGGCGCCAAGCTGGTGGCTGGCGGCAAGCGCACGCTGGAAGAAACCGGCGGTACGTATGTCGAGCCAACGATTTTCGACGGTGTGACCAACGCCATGAGAATTGCCCAGGAAGAGATCTTCGGCCCGGTTCTGTCGGTTATCACCTTCGACAGCGCCGAAGAGGCGGTCAAGATCGCCAACGATACCGTTTATGGCCTGGCCGCCGCCGTGTGGACTGCCGATATCTCCAAGGCGCATCTGACCGCCAAGGCCCTGCGTGCCGGTAGCGTTTGGGTGAACCAGTACGATGG
Organism: Pseudomonas sp. EYE_354; assembly: GCF_023148575.1. Lineage (NCBI taxonomy): Bacteria > Pseudomonadati > Pseudomonadota > Gammaproteobacteria > Pseudomonadales > Pseudomonadaceae > Pseudomonas > Pseudomonas sp. EYE_354. The sequence continues at coordinate 168,985 of NZ_JAHXNQ010000012.1, read as the reverse complement.
CGGTGACATGACTGCGCCGTTTGGTGGTTTCAAACAGTCGGGCAATGGTCGTGACAAGTCACTGCATGCGTTCGACAAGTACACCGAGCTGAAGTCGACCTGGATCAAGCTGTAAGCACTACAGTCGTCCACCTGTGGGAGCGCGGTTGCTCGCGAACGCGGTATGACAGTCGCAGTTGTGACTGACACGCCGTTGTTGCGAGCAACCCCGCTCCCGCATTGTTTTGTGTGATCTCAAAAGTTATCCACAGGAGCATGGCAATGCGTTGGGCGACTTACTTCGCCGTGCTGAGTTCAGTGCTCAGCGTTGGCCTGGCCTTGGGCGTGAGCATGCCGTTGGTGTCCCTGCGGCTTGAGAGCTGGGGCTACGGCAGCTTTGCCATTGGTGTAATGGCGGCCATGCCGGCGTTCGGCGTATTGCTCGGCGCCAAGGTTGCCAGCCAACTGGCCGCCTGGCTTGGCACTGCCAACCTGATGCGCCTGTGCCTTTGGGGCGGCGCCGTGTCCATCGGCTTGCTGGCTATCCTGCCCAGTTACCCGGTATGGCTGGTATTGCGCCTGATGATCGGGGTGATCCTGACCATCGTATTTATTCTCGGCGAAAGCTGGATCAACCAACTGGTAGTGGAGCAGTGGCGTGGCCGCTTGGTGGCGCTGTATGGCTGCAGTTATGCCTTGAGCCAGCTCTCGGGCCCATTGCTGCTGGGGGTGATCGGCACGGGCCACGATTACGGTTTCTGGGTCGGTGTCGGCCTGTTGGTGGTGGCCCCGTTGGCCTTGCTGGGGCGCTCGGGTGCGCCGGGCGCCGAGTCGTTCGGCGTGACCTTCGCCGACCTGTGGCGCTTTTGCCTGGGCTTGCCCGCGATTGCCTGGGCCGTGGCGCTGTTCGCCGCGTTCGAGGCGATGATCCTGACGCTGCTGCCGGTGTATTGCCTGCAGCAGGGTTTTACCGCCGAGATCGCCCTGGCGATGGTCAGCACGGTGGTGGTCGGCGATGCGCTGTTGCAACTGCCGATCGGCGCGCTGGCGGATTACCTGCCGCGCCGCACGTTGTTCCTGAGTTGTGCGCTGTTGTTGCTGGCATCGAGTCTGGCGGTTCCATGGTTGATGCACACGCTGTTGATCTGGCCGATATGGGTGCTGTTTGGCGCCAGTGCGGGTGGCTTGTTCACGTTGTCACTGATCCTGATCGGTGAACGCTACCGTGACGATGCGTTGGTGCGTGCCAATGCCCACGTCGCGCAGTTGTGGGGCATCGGTTGCCTGATCGGTCCACTGGTGGCCGGCGCCGGCAGCCAGTGGATCAGCGGGCATGCGCTGCCGTTGTTGATGGCGGCCGGCGCATTGGGTTTGGTGCTGTTGCTGCTGCGCCAAGGGGCGTTCGGCGCAGCGCCAACCGCCTAAAGCATGCGTTCCAGGCCCACGCTGGTGGCGAACCAGGCATTGAACCGGCGCCACCAACTGCCGGGCTCGCGGGTCAGGGTATGCAGTTGGCCGTTATCTTCGGTCACCCACACCACCTGGCCGTCCTGGAGCGTCGCCTCGTAGCTCAAGGCTGGCGCCATGCCTTGCAGCGCCAGGTTGCGTACGTGTTCCGCCAGCTCAGGACTGTCCACCAGTACGCCGACTTCGGTGTTCCATAGCACGGAGCGCGGGTCGAAGTTGAAAGAGCCGATAAACGATTTCTGCCGATCAAAAATCATCGCCTTGCTGTGCAGGCTTGAGTCCGAGCCGCGGTACGCGCCGCGTCGGAACAAATGCGGGCCGCTGCCGCCACCGTCGCCCGGTTGGCGGCGCAGCTCATAGAGCTTTACCCCGTGCTCCAGCAACGCTTTGCGGTACGGCGCGTAGCCGCCATGCACGGCCGGCACGTCGGTGGCTTCCAGCGAGTTGGTGAGCAGGCTCACCGACACGCCGGCGTCGGCGCGTCCCGTCAGGTACACCAACCCAGGCTGGCCCGGCACGAAATAGGCCGAGATCATCATCAGCTCATGATCGACACCCTCAAGTTCCGGTGCCAATTGAGTGGTCAACAGCAGGCGTGGGTCGGGGTCGGCTTTGGCCAGCACCTTGCTCGGTGCATCCCACAGCGCCTGGTTCCAGGCCCAGATCAACTCGCGTCGCCAGATGTCCATGCGCGGTTGGGTCTGGTAGGTACGCAAGCGGTTGTACAGTGCGTGATTTTGCTGGCGCGATTCGGCCAGCGAGGCTTCCAGGCGCGCGCGTGCGGTGGCCAGGTCGCCTTTGGAAGGGCGACTTGAGACAAAGTCATCAATGGGTTTGCTCAGGGCACTGTTCCAGTACTGATCGAAACTGTGCCCGAGTTGCTCGGCGACCGGCCCGACACTGAGCATGTCGATGTCAGTGAAGTTCAGGTTGGGCTCGGCGTCGAAATACTCATCCCCCAGATTACGCCCGCCGACGATGGCCACACTGTTGTCCGCCAGCCACAGCTTGTTGTGCATGCGCCGATGTTGCAGCGACAGGTTGAACAAGCGGCCCATGGCGCGTGTAACACCGGTGCTGCGCCCCAAGTGCAGGGGGTTGAACAGGCGAATCTCGATCTTGGGGTGCGCGGCAAGGGTCGCGATGATCTGGTCGAGGCCGTCGCTGGTGGTGTCGTCCAGTAGAATGCGCACGCGTACGCCACGGTCGGCGGCCTTGAGCAGTTCATCCACCAACATGCGCGTGCTGATGCCGTCATGGACGATGTAGTACTGCAGATCGAGGCTGGTCTGGGCGTTGCGGATCAGCTCGGCGCGAGCCATGAAGGCTTCGCTGCTGTTGGGCAGCAGGCGAAAGCCCGAGCGGCCCTGGTAAGGCGCGGCCTGGGCCTGGATCGAGCGGCCGAATGAAGACTGGGTCGCCGGCAGCGCGTCGCTGGGGATGCGCGCAGTGCTCACGGTGGTGCAGCCGCCCAGGGTCAGGGCTCCCAACAGGCAAAACGGTAAAAGCCGTCGAATCATCAAGGGAGTCGCTTCCAGATCAGGGCGGTTGTCGGCATATGACGGCGATTTCTCGCGAAAGGTCAGTCCGTCGTCTCAGCCAGCATCTTGATCGCGGCCGCCCCGACCTTGCGCACGGCCTCTTCAATCTGCGGGGTCGGCTTGGCGCTGTAGTTCATGCGCAGGCAATTGCGGTACTTGCCCGACGCAGAAAAAATACTGCCCACCGCCACCTGTACGCCCTGTTCAATCAATGTCCGGTTGAGCTTGAGGGTGTCGAAGCCGTCTGGCAGTTCGATCCACAGCATAAAGCTGCCCTGAGGACGGCTGGCGCGGGTGCCGGCCGGGAAGTAGCGGCTGACCCAATCAAGCATCAAGTCGCGATTACGCTGGTATTGGCTGCGCATCCGTCGCAAATGCGGCTCAAAATGGCCGCCCTTGAGGAATTCGGCAATCGCGACCTGCGGCTGCGTGGCGGTGGAGCCAGTGCTGATGTATTTCATGTGCAGCACCCTTTCCAAATAGCGTCCAGGTGCAACCCAACCAATGCGCAGGCCGGGCGCCAGTGTCTTGGAGAATGAACTGCACAGCAGCACACGGCCGTCTTCGTCGAAGGATTTGATGGTGCGGGGGCGCGGGTAGCTGTAGGCCAATTCGCCATACACATCGTCTTCGATGATCGCCACGTCAAAGCGCTGGGCCAGGTTCAACAGCGCACGTTTGCGCGCCTCGGGCATGATGTAGCCCAGGGGGTTGTTGCAGTTGGGGGTCAGTTGGATGACCTTGATCGGCCACTGTTCCAGGGCCAGTTCCAGGGCTTCGAGGCTGATGCCGGTGATGGGGTCGGTGGGGATTTCCAGGGCTTTCATGCCCAGGCCCTTGAGGGTCTGCATGGCGCCGTGGAAGCTGGGCGAGTCCACCGCGACGATGTCGCCAGGCTCGCAGATAGCGCGGATGCTGGCGGACAGCGCCTCATGGCAACCCGTGGTGATCACGATGTCTTCGGCGGTCAATTGGCAGCCTGAATCCAGTGACAGTCGTGCGATCTGCTCGCGCAATTCCATACAGCCAAGGATGTTGTCGTAATACAGCCCCGGCAGGTCCTGGCGCCGACTCACACGGGCCAGGCTGCGCAGCAGGGGCTTGAGGGTGGGCGACAATACATCCGGCATGCCACGACCCATCTGTATGACGTCTTTGCGCGGTACCGCGCGAATCAGTTCCAGCACCTGGTCCCACTGGGAAATTTCGACCGGACGTTGTGCCGGCCGACCGACTTCCGGAAGCGCCGGCAGTTCGCGGCCAACCGGCACGAAATAACCGGACTTTGGCTTGGGCATTGCCAGGCCATTGTCTTCCAGCAATCGATAGGCCTGCTGCACGGTGCTCAGGCTGACCCCGTGCTCCACGCTCAAGGCGCGCACCGACGGCAGTCGATCCCCTGGACGATAGAAGCCCTGTTCGATGCGCGTGCCCAATAATTCGGCGAGGTTGACGTAGAGGGTCATGGGGAGCGCTCCAAAGGGACCAGTACAGATACGGAGAAAATACAGGATTCAACCGTGAACAGGCAGTGTCTGTATGGATTTAATAAAGATAGGTTGAATCTGTAATGGTTTTGGCCGCTCGCGCATTCTAGTCACTCAAGGCAACACGCGACTGAGGGGCTGCAAAATGAATGGCATGAGCGATGTGAGGCTGGCGTTACACAGTCAGGAACTGGAAGCAGGGCAGACGCAGGCACTGTTTACGTCTTGTGGCAGCCGCTGGAGTCTGTATTGGCACCGGCGTCACACGCGCAGGGCCTTGCTGACGTTGACCTCCGAGCAATTGCGCGATGTCGGGCTGAGCGCCGAACAGGCGCGCCAGGAAGGCTTGAAACCCTTCTGGCGCGGCTGATTCACACCAGCTCTTTGAGACGATGCCAGAGCATCCCCAGCGCCAGGAGCGGCGAGCGCAGGTGCTTGCCGCCGGGGAAGGTGATGTGCGGCACCTGAGCGAACAGATCGAAACGTCCCTGTTGCTGGCCGCTGATGGCTTCGGCCAGCAGCTTGCCTGCCAGGTGCGTGGCATTGAGGCCATGACCCGCGTAGGCCTGGGCGTAGTACACGTTGGGGTGATCTGCCAGCCGCCCGATCTGAGGCAGGCGGTTGGCGCCGATACCGATCATGCCGCCCCACTGATAATCGATTTTCACGTTGGCCAATTGCGCAAAGACGTGGAGCATTTTCGGTCGCATATAGGCGCCGATGTCCTGAGGGTCGCGGCCGGAATAGTGGCAGGCACCGCCAAACAACAGACGGCGGTCGGCGGACAGGCGGAAGTAGTCCACGGTCACTCGCTGATCACACACGGCCATGTTCTGCGGCAGCAGGCTGGCTGCTTGCGCTTCACTCAACGGCTCGGTGGCGATGATGTAACTGCCGGCCGGCAGTACTTTGCCGCTCAGGTGCGGGTTGAGGCCGTTGAGGTAGGCGTTACAGGCCAGCACCAGGGTCTTGGCGTGCACCTGGCCCTGGGCGGTATGCACCTTGACCTGTGGCCCGTAGTCGATACGCGTGACCTCGGATTGCTCAAACAGCTGCACGCCCAATTGCTGCGCGGCAGCCGCTTCGCCGAGGGCCAGGTTCAGCGGGTGCAGGTGGCCGGAGCCCATGTCGATCATGCCGCCTGCGTAGCGTTCGGAGCCGATCACGCTGCTCATCTCGTCCGCTTGCAGCAGGCGCACTTCGTGGCGATATCCAAGGCTGCGCAATTCTTCGGCGTCTTCGGCCAGGCCTTGCAGGTCGCGGGGCTTGTTGGCGAGGTCGCAGTAGCCCCAGGTGAGGTCGCAAGGGATCTGGAAGCGTCCGACACGCTCACGCACGATTTCCACTGCTTCCAGGCCCATCAGCTTCATCTGACGCACGCCGTCGCTGCCGATCACGTTGGCGAATTGGTCCAGGCCGTGGCCGACGCCGCGAATCAATTGCCCGCCATTTCGACCGCTGGCGCCCCAGGCAATTTTGCGGGCTTCCAGCAACACCACGTTGAAACCGCGCTCGGCCAGCTCCAGGGCGGTGTTGAGCCCGGAGAAGCCCCCGCCGATCACGCACACGTCGGCAGTCACGGTGCCGGTCAAAGCCGGGTGATCTGGCTGCGGCTGGCTGCTGGCGGCGTAGTAGGAAGTGGTGTGCCGGGCGCTGGCGGTCATGGGGAGCATCCCTGTTTGGAAAATTTGACGCAGGATACAGCGGTCGGACGAAGCTGTCTGCGCAGGGCGTTTTGCGTCAGAATCCACGCCTATTCGCCGTTTGGTAGCTGCTTCGATGAGTTGCAACAGTCAGAAAGTCAGCGCATTGCGCCGCCAGATTCCTTCGTTCGAGTGTGTGCCCGGTTGCCACGATTGCTGTGGGCCAGTGACGACGTCGCCCGAAGAAATGTCGCGTCTGCCACGTAAGACCGCTGCCGAGCAGGACGCGGCCATGGACGAGCTTAATTGTGTCCACCTGGGGCCCAAAGGCTGCACGGTGTATGACGAGCGCCCGCTGATCTGCCGGCTGTTTGGCACCACCAAGACCTTGCCGTGCCCCAATGGGCGTCGGCCGGTGGAGCTGATTCACCCTCGGGTGGAAAAGCAGATCCACGACTATATGGCCAGCACCCGGCAGGTATTGGTTTAGTCCGGAATCGGCAGGTTCAGGCTCTCTTTCACCTCTTCCATCACGATATAGCTCTTGGATTCGCGCACGTGGGGCAGCTTGAGCAGGATATCGCCCAGCAGTTTGCGGTACGAGGCCATCTCGGAAATCCGCGCCTTCACCAGGTAGTCGAAGTCCCCTGACACCAGGTGGCACTCCAGCACATGGGGCAGTTTGAGCACGGCGCGGCGAAACTCCTCAAAGGTGTCGCCGGACTTGTAATCGAGGCTGATCTCGACAAATACCAGCAAACTGCCTTTCAAATGCTGAGGGTTTAGCCGCGCGTTGTAGCCCATGATGATCCCTTCGCGCTCCAGCCTACGGACCCGTTCTGTGCATGGCGTGGTCGACAAACCGACTTTTTCCCCCAGCTCCGTGAACGAGATGCGCCCGTCGGCTTGCAGGATGCGCAGGATGTTACGGTCGATCTTGTCCAGCTCCCGCTTGGTCTGGGTGTTGGTACGCATAGGGGATACGCCTCTGTCAAAAGGGTTTTTGCCGAGAATTGTCGCCAAATATAGGCATTTATATAGTGAAATGCACTGGTGATTGCTTTTTATACTGCGCTCATCATTGCTCGAACAACACACGTCAGCGGCCCCGCCGTGATGAGGATATAAAAATGCGCGTTCTGGTCTTGGGTAGCGGCGTCATTGGTGTGACCAGTGCCTACTATTTGGCTCGTGCCGGTTTCGAGGTGGTCGTGGTCGACCGTCAGCCCGCCGCCGCCATGGAGACCAGCTTCGCCAACGCCGGCCAAGTCTCCCCTGGCTACGCCTCGCCCTGGGCTGCACCGGGTGTTCCGCTCAAAGCCATCAAGTGGCTGCTGCAACGCCATGCGCCGCTGGCGATCAAGGCCACTGCCGATATCGACCAATACCTGTGGATGGCGCAGATGCTGCGCAACTGCACCGCCAGCCGCTATGCGGTGAACAAGGAGCGCATGGTGCGTCTGTCCGAGTACAGCCGCGACTGCCTTGACGAACTGCGCGCCGAGACCGGTATTGCCTACGAAGGGCGCAGCTTGGGGACTACCCAACTGTTCCGCACCCAGGCCCAGTTGGACGGTGCGGCCAAAGACATCGCGGTGTTGAAAGAGTCCGGCGTGCCCTTCGAGCTGCTTGACCGCGCCGGCATTGCCCGCGTTGAACCGGCCCTGGCCAGCGTCACCGACATCCTCGCGGGAGCCTTGCGCCTGCCGAACGACCAGACCGGCGACTGCCAGATGTTCACCACGCGCCTGGCCGAAATGTGCAAACAGCTCGGTGTGGAGTTCCGCTTCGAACAGGATATCCAGCACCTTGACCAGGCCGGTGATCGCATCAACGGCGTGTGGATCGACGGCAAGCTCGAAACCGCTGACCGCTACGTGCTGGCGCTCGGCAGTTACTCGCCGAAGTTGCTCAAGCCGCTGGGGATCAAAGCGCCGGTGTACCCGCTCAAGGGTTACTCGCTGACCGTGCCGATCACCAACCCGGCGATGGCGCCGACCTCGACCATCCTCGACGAGACCTACAAGGTCGCGATTACCCGTTTCGATAACCGCATTCGCGTGGGTGGCATGGCTGAAATAGCCGGTTTTGACCTGTCGCTTAACCCACGTCGGCGCGAAACCCTGGAGATGATCGTCAACGACCTTTATCCTCAGGGCGGCGATCTGGCCACCGCCGAGTTCTGGACCGGCCTGCGCCCGACCACACCCGACGGCACACCGATTGTCGGCGCCACGCCGTTCAAGAACCTGTTCCTGAACACCGGCCACGGCACCCTCGGTTGGACCATGGCGTGCGGTTCCGGTCGCTTGCTGGCCGACCTGATGGCCAGGAAAACCCCGCAGATCAGCGCCGCGGGCCTCGATATTTCCCGTTACGGCAACCACCAGGAGTCCGCAAAACATGTCAATCCAGCGCCAGCTCACCAATGAGCGCATGAGCCAGATCGTTGTCCACAGCGGTACCGTGTATCTGGCAGGGCAGGTCGGCGACGACATGAGCGCCGGGATTGAACAGCAAACCCGTGAGACCCTGGCCAACATCGAGCGTTTGCTGGATTTGGCCGGTACGGACAAGACCAAGTTGCTGTCGGTAACGATCTACCTGAAAGACATCGACGCTGATTTCGCCGGCATGAATGCGGTGTGGGACACATGGCTGCCGAAAGGCGTCGCCCCGGCCCGTGCCACGCTTGAAGCCAAATTGTGCGAACCGGACATCCTGGTAGAGCTGTCCGTCGTGGCGGCGCTGCCTTAAACACGATCCCTCTCCCGGTGCCGACGTTGTCTGTCGGCGCCGGTTTTTTCTTCACTCTGCTGCCTAGAAGCCTGCCGCCATGCGCCCAGCCCGTGCCCTGATCGACCTTCAAGCCCTGCGCCACAACTACCAATTGGCCCGTGAAGTCACCGGGGCCAAGGCCCTTGCCGTGATCAAGGCCGATGCCTACGGCCATGGCGCCGTGCGCGTGGCCCAGGCCCTGGAAGCCGAGGCCGACGGGTTCGCAGTGGCGTGCATCGAGGAAGCATTGGAGTTGCGTGCCGCCGGCATTCGCGCACCGGTGCTGCTGCTGGAAGGCTTTTTCGAAGCGGATGAGTTGGCGCTGATCATCGAGCATGACTTCTGGTGTGTGGTGCATTCGCTGTGGCAACTGGAGGCGATCGAGCAGGCCGCGCTTAGCAAGCCGCTGACCGTCTGGCTCAAGCTGGACTCGGGCATGCACCGTGTCGGCCTGCACCCCAAGGATTATCACGAGGCGTATCAGCGCCTGCTGGCCTGCGGCAAAGTGGCAAAGATCGTACTGATGAGCCATTTTGCCCGCGCCGACGAACTCGATTGCCCCAGTAGCGATCAACAAGTGGCGGTATTTGATGCGGCGCGCCAAGGCCTGGTGGCCGAGGTCAGCTTGCGTAATTCGCCATCGGTGCTGGGCTGGCCAAACGTTTCCAGCGACTGGGTGCGCCCGGGGATCATGCTCTACGGCGCCACGCCGTTCGGCGAAGACCAGGCCATCGCCGCGCGGTTGCAGCCGGTGATGACACTGGAGTCGAAAGTAATTTGCGTGCGCGAACTGCCCGCCGGCGAGCCGGTGGGCTACGGCGCCAAGTTCGTGACACCCAAACCGATGCGCATCGGCGTGGTAGCCATGGGCTATGCCGATGGCTACCCCCGTCATGCGCCGACCGGTACCCCGGTGCTGGTTGCCGGCCAGCGCAGCCAATTGCTGGGGCGTGTCTCCATGGACATGCTGTGTGTCGACCTCACGGACGTGCCTGAGGCTGGCCTTGGTTCTACGGTGGAGTTGTGGGGCAAACATATCCTTGCCAGTGAAGTCGCCGCCGCCGCAGAGACCATCCCCTACCAGATCTTCTGCAATCTGCGTCGCGTGCCAAGGCTCTATTGCGGGGCTTGATCGCCGCGTACGAACGCAGCGGTCCGGGATTTAGGTCCAAGTGTTGTAAATACTGAACGCTGTCGCCATGATAACGCTCAATTACAACAAAGCCTGAATCCTAGGAGGCTCCCGCATTGGACGTCGGCGAACGACTGCAATCCATCCGTAAGCTGAAGGGTCTTTCCCAGCGTGAGCTCGCCAAGCGCGCTGGTGTCACCAACAGCACCATTTCAATGATCGAAAAAAACAGTGTCAGCCCCTCGATCAGCTCCTTGCGCAAGGTGCTGGGCGGCATCCCCATGTCCATGGTCGAGTTCTTTTCCGAGGAGATCCTCCAGGAAATACCGACGCAGATCGTCTATAAAGCCAATGAGCTGATCGACATCTCCGACGGCGCCGTGACCATGAAGCTGGTCGGCCGTGCGCACCCGAGTCGCGCCATCGCGTTTCTCAACGAAATCTACCCACCGGGCGCCGACACCGGCGAAGAAATGCTCACCCACGAAGGTGAAGAAACCGGGATTCTGGTGGAAGGTCGTCTGGAGTTGGTGGTCGGTCTTGAAACTTTTGTGCTCGAAGCCGGCGATAGCTACTACTTTGAAAGTACCAAGCCCCATCGTTTTCGCAATCCGTTCGATGTGCCTGCGCGACTAATCAGCGCAGCCACACCCGCGAACTTTTAACAATAGAGGCGTCCTGCCAGCGTTGCAGAGGCTCCCGCAGCTGTATTCCGTGAGGTCGAATCTCCCTTTATTTAATAGGGTTGTTTCGGCCAGGCGGGCTAACCGTTATACTTTCGCCGCCTGCGAAACCGTGGCCGCAGGCGTGAATAGCCACCATTGAGGGTGAACGCGTGAACCTAATTATGAAAATGCTGGCTGCACCAGCAACCGTACTGGCCCTTTGGGCTGTCAGCGCTCAAGCTGCGACCAATGATGACATTGCCAAGCGCCTGGAGCCTGTCGGCCAGGTTTGCGTTCAGGGCCAGGAGTGCAAGGGCATGGAGGTCGCCGTTGCAGCGGGCGGTGGCGGCGGAGCAAAAACGCCGGATGAGGTCATCGCCAAACACTGCAACGCGTGCCATGGTACGGGTCTGCTGAACGCGCCGAAAATCGGTGATACCGCCGCCTGGAAAGAACGCGCCGATCACCAGGGCGGCCTCGATGGCATCCTGGCCAAAGCCATTACCGGTATCAACGCAATGCCGCCAAAGGGCACCTGTGCGGATTGCTCGGATGATGAGCTTAAAGGCGCTATTAAGAAGATGTCTGGCCTTTAATCGATCGATCTTCGCCAAAAATGCCGCTTACGAGCGGCTTTTTTGTGTCTGCAATTTGTGTTTCGTACTGTTCATTGCAGCAAAGACCCGGCAAGCTCGGTCCAACCCCTAATCATGGAATGTTCAGGAGGGTCGGATGGTGCAGTTGTGTTCAATCGAGCAAGCAGTTGACGACGTACTGGCGCGCTTGCCGGCGCATATCCACATGGGCATGCCGCTGGGGCTGGGTAAGCCCAACCTGTTCGTCAACGCGCTGTACCGGCGAATTGCCCAACTGCCGGAGCGCGCGCTTACGATTTACACCGCCCTGAGCCTTGGCCGGCCGACCTTGGGTGACGGGTTGCAGAAGCGCTTTCTCGAACCCTTCATCGAGCGGGTATTCGGTGACTATCCCGAGTTGGATTTCCTTGCCGACCTGCATAAAGACAGTCTTCCGAAAAACATCCATGTGCAGCAGTTTTTCATGCAGCCCGGCAGCCTGTTGCACAGCGAATCGGCCCAGCAGGACTACGTGAGCAGCAACTATAGCCACGCCGCCCGTGATATCAACGGCGCCGGCCTGAACCTGGTGGCGCAACTGGTCGCGAGCAGCGCGGAACACCCGGACCGCCTGAGCCTGAGCTGCAACCCCGATATCACCCTCGACCTATTGCCAATGATCGCCAAGCGCCGTGACGCCGGTGAAACCATCTTGATCGTGGGTCAGGTTCATACCGATTTACCCTACATGCCGGGAGATTCCGAGCTGGGCATGGACGCGTTCGACTACCTGATCGACGCAAAGGACAGCACCACGCTGTTCTCCACGCCGAATATGCCGGTAGGGTTCCAGGATCATTTTATTGGCCTGCATGCCAGCACCCTGGTGCGTGACGGTGGCACCCTGCAGATCGGCATTGGCTCGATGGGCGATGCGCTGACTGCCGCCTTGCTGGCGCGCCAGGCCGATAACGAAGCCTATCGACTGTTGCTCACGGACCTGGACGTCTATCAATGGGCGCCCCTGATCAGCCGTGAAGGCGGCGTTGACCCTTTTGCCCGTGGCTTGTACGGCTGCAGCGAAATGTTCGTCAACGGCCTGCTGGTACTGGCGGATGCCGGGATTATACGGCGCAAGGTGTACCCCGATGTGGCGACGCAGGAACAGGCCAACGCCGGTTTGCTGGACGATGCGGCCCAGCCCGATGGCGTATCGATCCATGGTGGCTTCTTTCTGGGGCCACGTAGTTTTTACCAGCGCTTGCAGGAAATTAGCCATGCCAAACGCCTGCAATTCAACATGACCCGCATCAGCTACATCAACGAACTGTACGGGCAGGAAGAACTCAAGCGTTTGCAGCGCCAGGATGCGCGGTTTATCAACAGCGCGATCATGGTGACGTTGCTCGGCGCGGGCGTGGCGGATCAATTGGAAGACGGCCGTGTACTCAGTGGCGTGGGCGGTCAATACAACTTCGTTGCCCAAGGCCATGCGCTGCAAGGCGCGCGTTCCATCCTGATTTTGCGCAGTTGGCGCGAGTCGGCCGGGGAGGTCAGTTCCAATATTGTCTGGGACTACGGCCACTGCACCATTCCCCGACACTTGCGCGATATCGTCATCACCGAGTATGGAATCGCCGACTTGCGCGGGCAGACGGATGCGAAGGTGATTGAGGCGCTGCTCAATATCACCGACTCGCGCTTCCAGGCCGATTTGATCGAACAGGCGCAAAAGGCCGGCAAGTTACCCAAAAACTTCCAGCTGGATCCGCGATTCGCCGACAACACGCCGGAGCGGCTCCAGGGCATTCAGGCGCGGCATAAACGGCTGTTTCCGGAATATCCTCTGGGCAGCGACTTCACCGATGAAGAGCGTGACTTGTTACGCGCGTTGAACTGGCTCAAGAGCAAATTCAAGCTGACGGAGGTTCTGGAGTTGGGCAAGGCGGCGCTGGATGCACCGGAGCCGGAGGCATTTGCGACGCATTTGGAGCGGATGCGCTTGGATAAGCCGCAGGGACTTAAGGAAGACCTGTATCAACGTCTGCTGCTCGCTGGTTTGCAGGCGACTGCCCACTGACAGCCATCACAGATCGATGTGAGAGCGGGCAGGCCCGCTCTCACATTTTTTACCGCAGTCAGGCCGCGATTATTCGATGAAGGTGACGACCCCGCCCGCCAGCGACTTCACCCGCGCCAGCGACTCAACCCGATAACCCTGGGCATCCAGCTCCGCACGGCCGCCCTGGAACGACTTCTCGATCACGATGCCCAAGCCGGCTACGGTAGCGCCGGCCTGTTTGATGATCGAGATCAGCGCCTGGGACGCCTTGCCATTGGCCAGGAAGTCATCGATCACCAGCACGCGGTCGCTGCTGGTGAGGTGGCGCGGCGAGATGGCCACGGTGCTCTCGGTTTTTTTGGTGAAGGAATACACCGTTGCCGACAGCAGGTTTTCGGTCAGGGTCAGGGACTGTTGCTTGCGCGCGAAGATCACCGGCACACCGAGATTCAGGCCGGTCATGATCGCCGGTGCAATGCCTGAAGCCTCGATGGTGACGATCTTGGTGATACCCGAGTCCTTGAACAGCGCGGCGAATTCGTCGCCGATCAGTTTCATCAGTGCCGGGTCGATCTGGTGGTTCAGAAAGGCGTCGACCTTGAGTACCTGATCGGAAAGCACGATGCCTTCTTCGCGAATTTTCTTGTGCAGTGCTTCCACGGAACGCTTCCTCTAATGGCGCGATGTGCGCCGAAAGTAGATTAAAAAGTAGTCGATTCTAGCGCTTTAACATCGCGCGTATGTCCGCCAGCGCGGTATTGCCGCGAACGGCCTTTACCTCGGTCGGTGTGTCGTCATTGCCTTCCCAGGCCAAGTCATCCGGCGGCAGTTCATCGAGGAACCGGCTGGGGGCACAATCGATGATCTCGCCGTATTGCTTGCGCTTGGCGGCAAAGGTGAAGGCCAGGGTCTGACGTGCACGGGTAATGCCCACGTAGGCCAGGCGCCGTTCTTCTTCGATGGTGTCGGCTTCGATGCTGGAGCGATGTGGGAGAATTTCCTCTTCCATGCCCATGATGAACACGTACGGAAACTCCAGGCCCTTGGAGGCATGCAAGGTCATCATCTGTACACCTTCGGCGCCGTCCTCTTCTTCCTGCTGGCGCTCGAGCATGTCGCGCAGCACCAGCTTGCCGATGGCGTCTTCGACGGTCATTTCGCCGTCTTCGTCTTTTTCCAGGGTGTTCTTCAGGGCTTCGATCAGGAACCAGACGTTGCCCATGCGGTAATCCGCGGCCTTGTCGCTGGAACTGTTGGTGCGCAGCCAGTTTTCATAGTCGATGTCCATGACCATGCTGCGCAGCGCACTGATCGGGTCTTCGCCGGCGCATTGTTCGCGCACCTTATCCATGAAGCGCTTGAAGCGCGACAGGCGATCGGTGAAGCGCGTGTCCAAGTGTTCACCCAGGCCGATTTCGTCGGTGGCGGCGTACATCGAGATCTTGCGTTCGGTGGCGTAGTTACCGAGTTTTTCCAGGGTCGTCGAACCGATTTCCCGGCGTGGCACGTTGATCACGCGCAGGAAGGCGTTGTCGTCATCGGGGTTCACGATCAAGCGGAAGTAGGCCATCAGGTCTTTTACTTCCTGGCGTCCGAAAAAGCTGTTGCCGCCTGACAGGCGATACGGCACCTGGTGGTGCTGCAGTTTCAACTCGATCAGCTTGGCCTGGTAGTTACCGCGATACAGGATCGCGAAGTCGCTGTAGGGGCGGTCGGTGCGCAGGTGCAGGCTGAGAATTTCCACGGCCACGCGCTCGGCTTCGGCGTCTTCGTTGCGGCAGCGGATCACGCGGATCTCATCGCCATGGCCCATCTCGCTCCACAGCTGTTTTTCAAACTCGTGGGGGTTGTTGGAGATCAGCACGTTGGCGCAGCGCAGGATGCGGCTGGTGGAGCGGTAGTTCTGCTCCAACATCACCACTTTCAAGGACGGGTAGTCGACCTTGAGCAGCATCAGGTTTTCCGGACGAGCGCCGCGCCAGGCGTAGATCGATTGGTCATCGTCGCCCACCACGGTGAACTGGTTGCGCGTGCCAATCAGCAGCTTCACCAGCAAATACTGGCTGGCGTTGGTGTCCTGGTACTCGTCCACCAGCAGGTAACGCACCTTGTTCTGCCATTTTTCGAGGATGTCGGCGTGTTCCTGGAACAGCTTGACCGGCTGCAGGATCAGATCATCGAAATCCACCGCGTTGAACGCCTTGAGCGTGCGCTGGTAGTGGGTATAGACGATGGCGGCGGTCTGTTCCTTGGGGTTGCGCGCAGCTTCCAAGGCTTGAGCGGGCAGCACCAGGTCGTTCTTCCAGGCGCCGATCATATTCTTGATCTCGTCGACGCCGTCGTCGCCTGCGTATTCCTTCTGCATGATGTCGGTCATCAGGGCTTTGACGTCGGCCTCGTCGAAGATCGAGAAGCCCGGCTTGTAGCCCAGTCGCGCATGCTCCTTGCGGATGATGTTCAGCCCGAGGTTGTGGAAGGTGCACACCGTGAGACCACGGCCCTCGCCACCCTTGAGCAGGGTGCCGACACGCTCTTTCATCTCGCGCGCCGCCTTGTTGGTAAAGGTCATGGCGACGATGTACTGAGCGCGGATGCCACAGTTCTGGATCAGGTGCGCGATCTTGCGCGTGATCACGCTGGTCTTGCCGGAGCCTGCGCCGGCGAGCACCAATAGAGGGCCGCCGACGTAGTTCACGGCTTCTTGCTGCCGGGGATTGAGTCGGGACATACAGAGTTCAGGGAGTCGTTGTTCAAAAGGGCGGGCATTTTAACAGGCTGGCAAGATTCTGCTGCTCTGGATCGACGGTGTGACGTACCACTCGATCTAAATTTGCCGCTTTTGATACTTTGCCGCAGGATGTCGAGGCTTTTGGTTAACCTGAGACAAATGATTACAGCCTGCGTGTTTGATAACCCCTATCATTGGTGATTATCAGGCCGCACGTCATAATGCCCGCCGCCAACGAATTTTGCAGAGTCTAGGGAGCTAGCTTGTCTACGCCTGTCGAACCCTTGCGTTTGCTGCTATTGGCCGATGCGCCTGAGTGGGCAGCGTTATTGCGCGAGTGCCTGGCGCCGATGGGCGATGGGGCTGTGCTGATCAGCGCGCCCAATTGGGACTCGGTGAGTCGTCTGTTCGATGACGACCAAAGCGCCGTGCTATTGACCACGCCCAACCTGCAACCCGGCCCTGGTCGGTGCAGTTTGCCGTGCGTATTGCTGTTGGAGCAGGAACCGTTGGTTTCGCCGCTGGGCGTCAGCGACTGGCTGATCCGCGATGCTTTGGGCACCGATACCTTGCGCCGCTGCCTGCGCCATGTGCGCGAGCGCGGCGTGTTGGAAAACACCCTGCAACGCCTTGCCGAGCAAGACCCGCTGACCGGCATCGCCAACCGCCAGGGTTTCCAGACCTTGCTGGCCGCGCGACTGGCCGAGAATGAAGGCCGCGGCCTGGCCCTCGGTCACCTCGACCTCGACAATTTCCGTCACGCCAACGACGCCCTTGGCCATCAGGCCGGCGACCGGTTGATCCTGCAGGTTGTCTCGCGGCTCAAGAGCCAGCTCGAAGCCGGCGACCAACTGGCCCGTCTGGGCAGCGACGAATTCGCCTTGTTGATCGATACCCGCCGTGCGCCCCAGCGCGCCGAGTGGATGGCCGAGCGCATCACCGAAGCCATGGCCGAACCTTACTGGGTGGATGGCGAAAGCCTGCTGATCGGTTGCAGCCTGGGTGTGGCGCATGCGCGTGCGCGGGCCGGTGCCGACCCGCTGATGTGGCACGCCCACATCGCCATGCAGCAAGCCAAAAGCACTCAGGGCTGTACCTTTCATATCTTCAACGAACGCATCAACCGTAACGCGCGCAGCCTGGCCGACCTGGAAAGTGAATTGCGCCGTGCCTTGCGTCGGGATGAACTGGAGCTGCATTACCAACCGCGCCTGGACCTGGACGATGGGCATATTGTTGGCCTGGAAGCGCTGGTGCGCTGGCGCCATGGCGAACGCGGCCTGCTGCCGCCCAGCGAATTCGTGCCGTTGGCTGAACAGAGCGGCCTGATCGTGCCGCTGGGATACTGGGTGATCTCCCGGGCCCTGCGCGACATGCAAGACCTGCGTGAACGCGGCCTGCCGCCGTTGCACATGGCGGTCAACCTGTCATTTCGCCAGTTCCAGGACAGCCAGCTGCTCTCCACCCTCAGCCGGCTGATTGCCGAGCGTGGTGTGGAGGCGCAGTGGCTGGAGTTCGAGTTGACCGAAACCGCCGTTATGCGCCGCAGTGACCTGGTCAAGCAGACCATGGACGCCCTCGGTCGCCTGGGTGTGCGGTTCTCCCTGGACGACTTCGGCACCGGTTTCTCATCGTTCGTGCACCTCAACAGCCTGCCGATCGCCTTGCTGAAGATCGACAAGAGCTTCGTCGGCGGCATGGAGGAGCGCGAAGAGAACCGCAAACTGGTGCACGCCATGATCAACCTGGCGCACAACCTCAACCTGGAAGTGGTGGCCGAAGGGGTGGAAACCCCTGAGCAACTGGCGCTGCTGAGGTTGTTCGGCTGTGACCAGGCTCAGGGTTATCTGATCAGCAAACCGTTGCCGTTGCCTGAACTGGTGGACTACCTGACATTCGGCAGGGGCCGGCAGGCACACGTAGGCGAAGGGCTTTAATCCGCTTGTGCGGCCTGAAACCCCTGGCGGGTTTCGGGCGCTGCGCCTTCCTGGCGAATCATGCGCTTCATCTTTGCCTCGAATGCCCAGGTCAGGCTGACGGCCGCACACGCCAAACCCAGCGCCAAGCCCCACCACACGCCGGTCGGTCCCCAGCCCAGGATGAACGCCATCAGCCAGGCGGCAGGCGCGCCAATCAACCAATAGCAGCCCGCACCAATCAAAAAGGTGGTCTTGGCATCTTTAAGCCCACGAATGCACCCCATAGCAATGGTTTGCACGCCGTCAAACAGTTCGAACCAGGCGGCAACGGCGAGCAGGCTGACGGCCATGACAATGACGTCATGGAACGCCGGGTTGTTGTGATCGATGAGCAAGCCGATCAGTGGATCGGAAAACAGCCATAGCACCACGGCAAAACCCAGCATCACCGCGGCGCCAAAAGTGATGCCGACCCGACCCGCCATGCGCGCCTGCAGTAACTGCCCGGCACCATAATGCTGACCGATGCGCATGGTCACGGCGTAGGACATGCCCGCCGGCACCATGAACGCGACCGAGACGATTTGCAGGGCGACCTGATGCGCCGCCAACTGTGTGCTGCCCATGGTGCCGATGCACAGCGCGGCAAAGGCAAACAGCCCAACCTCCACCGCATAGGTGCCGCCAATCGGCAGGCCCAGGCGCCACAGTTCGCGCAGGTACCGCGTGTTGAGGCGCAGCAGGCCGCTGCCCAATGGATAGGCGGCATAGTCGCGGTTGCTGCGGATGTACCACATCAGCGCCAGCGCCATGCCGTTGGCGACGATGGCGGTGACCAGGCCGATGCCCATCAGCCCGAGTTTCGGCAGGCCGAACATGCCTTCGATCAAGGCGTGGTTGAGCAGGTAATTGAGTACCGTGCCGCCAAGGCTGATCACCATCACGGGAGTTGCCTTGCCGATGGCGCTGGTGAAGCCGCGCAAGGCCATGAAACTCAGGTAGCCGGGCAGGGCGAATGGCAGCACCGTCAGAAACTGCCCGGCCGATTGCACGTTGCTTTCGGTCTGGCCGAACATCAGCAGCACCGGCTTGAGGTTCCACAACAGCAACGCTGCCGCCAGGGCCATCAACCAGGCGAGCCAAAGCCCCGCCTGGGTCAGGCGGGTGGCGCCGTCGATATCACCGGCACCGTGACGGATCGCCACCAGTGTGCCCACGGCGGCAATCACGCCGATGCAGAAGATCGACACGAACGAATAGGTCGCCGCGCCCAGGCCACCACCGGCCAGGGCTTCGGGGCTCAGGCGCGCCATCATCAGGGTGTCGGTCAGCACCATCAGCATGTGCGCCAACTGTGAGGCGATCAGCGGCCCTGACAGCCGCAGAATGGCCCAGAGTTCAGTACGTGCCGGATGCTGCATGATCATCACGCTCAAAAAGTCAGACGTTTGGGGAGGGGTTGATTCTCGGCGCTCTCAGGCCATTGCACAAAGGGATAAATGCGATCGTTTGCATGATTAAAACTCATGCCTTATGGATTCTGGTAGGGTTCCGGCATTGCGCTGTCGGAGCTTTCTTTATGTCTCGTCGTCTCCCTCCTCTTTACGCCTTGCGTGCTTTTGAAGCGGCCTCCCGGCATAACTCCTTTACCCGTGCCGCCGAAGAACTGTCGATTACCCAAAGTGCGGTGAGCCGGCATATCCGCACGCTGGAAGAGCATTTCGCCTGCCGTCTGTTCCAGCGCAGCGGCCGCAATCTGCAGCTCACCGAAGCGGCGCGCCTGCTGTTGCCTGGGGTGCGTGAGGGGTTCGCGGCGCTGGAGCGGGCCTGCCATACCCTGAACGCCGAAGATGACATCCTGCGCATGAAGGCGCCGTCGACCCTGACCATGCGGTGGCTGTTGGCGCGGCTCAGTCGCTTCCGGGCATTACAGCCGGGCAATGAGGTGCAACTCACCAGCGCCTGGATGAACGTGGACGAAGTGGACTTCAACCAGGAGCCTTTCGATTGCGCGGTGTTATTGAGCTACGGGCACTTTCCGGCAGATTGGGAAGCCAGTTACCTGTTCCCCGAGTTCCTGATCCCCGTCGGCGCGCCGAACCTGCTCAAGGACGGCCCTTGGGACGTCAACCGCCTGGCGGGCACCGAGTTGCTGCATCCCACGCCAGACCGTCGCGACTGGCGCAATTGGCTGGAGCGCATGGGGTTGTCGTCCCAAGTTTCGCTCAAGGGCGGCCAAGTGTTCGATACGCTGGAGCTGGGCATGATCGCGGCGGCACGGGGTTACGGGGTGTCCATGGGCGACCTGCTGATGGTGGCCGAAGATGTGGCACAAGAGCGTTTGAGCCTGCCATGGCCAACGGCGGTGGCGAGTGGGGAAAGTTACTATCTGGTATGGCCCAAGACCCGCCCCGGCGGCGAGCGTTTGCGGCGTCTGGCGGATTTTCTCCAGGGCGAAGTGCAGGCCATGGCTTTGCCTGCGGTCGAACGTCTCGATTGAATGGGGGCGCCCCATACGCAACCGTTTGCGCGATGCCCTTGGGATTCGCTCAAGTATTGCCACACGCCGCCGAAGTAGGTGTGTTGGAACAATCGTGCGCCAACGTTTCCCATTAGATAATTTGCCGAGCAGCGCTATGAGATCAGGATGATCCTGGCCTCGGTCAGGAGCCGTCATGTCTCAACCTCGCGCGCGGATCGCCTCCCAGTTAGGCATCGCATTAGCTGTGATTTTGGCTGTCGCCATCGGCGGCAGTACTGTTTTCGCCTTGCGTTCCCTCGACTCCGCCAACCTCGATACCCGCGAGGAGCACCTGGCCAGCGAAGCGCGTTTGCTCGCCGACCAACTCAATACCTTCCACAGCACGTTACGCGAGAGCACCCAGCGCCTGACGGGGTTGTTCGAGAAACGCTTCAGCGCCGGGTTGACGGTGAAGGCCGATCAACCGGTCGCGGTGGCCGGGGTTCAGACACCGAGCCTCTTGCTGGGCGGCGAAGTGCTCAACAACAACTTCACCGAAGTGGATGAGTTCAAGCAGATGTCCGGCGGCGTGGCCACCGTGTTTGTGCGCAGCGGTGACGACTTTATCCGTGTCAGCACCTCCCTGACCAAGCAGGACGGCAGCCGTGCGATCGGCACTGTGCTTGATCGCCAGGGTCCGGCCTACCAGCGAGTGCTAGGTGGCCAGGCCTATATCGGACGTGCGGTGTTGTTCGACCGTTCCTACATGACCCAATACAGCCCTGTACGCGACCCCAGCGGCAAAGTGATCGCTGTGTTGTTCATCGGGTTTGACTACACCGACGCGCAGGCCGCCCAGTTCGAAAACCTCAAGCGCTTCCGCATCGGCCAGACCGGTTCCCTGGCGTTGCTCGATGAGCAGAAGCGCTGGCTGGTGCCCCCGGCGGGCGTGCAGGCTCTGGATCAGGCGGTTCCGGTGATGCTGGACCTGGCCAAGACCCCAGGCAAAGGTCACTTCTGGAGCGACAGGAACGAAGATTTCTACAGCGTGTCGGTGCCCTTCGAAGGTGGCCCATGGGCCGTGGTCGCGAGCATGCCGAAAGCGGAAATCCGTGCGGTGACCTGGGCCGTCGGCATTCGTCTGGTGATCGGCAGCGTGCTGGCGATGTTACTGGCGGTGGGCGCCACGGTCTGGCTGTTGCGCAGCAAACTGCAACCGTTGAGTGATCTGGTGCGTCAGGCCGAAGCCTTGGGTGCTGGCGACTTGAGCGCACGGCTTAACGTGTCCAGCCATGACGAAATTGGCCAACTGGCGCGCAGTTTCAACCAGATGGGTGAAGCGCTGTCGACCATGGTTTCCCATATCCGCAAGGCGGCCGAAGAGGTCAATAGCCGTGCTCAGGCGTTGTCGGGTTTGTCGGGCGGCGCTTATGACGGCATGGAGCAGCAGTCCGGCGAAATCACCAGCATGGCCGGCGCGGTGGAAGAATTCAGCGCCACCTCGCTGAACATCGCCGACAACATGGGCAACACTGAGCGTCTCGCCCAGGAAAATGCCCAACAAACCCGCATCGGCCGAAACTCGATGCAAGAGGCTTCCACCTCCTTGGAGCATATCGCTACCGCCCTGAACAGCACGGCCACGGTGATTAATACCTTGGGTCAGCGTTCTCAGGAAATCGGCGGGATTGTGGGTGTGATCACCTCCATCGCCGAGCAGACCAACCTGCTGGCGCTCAACGCTGCCATTGAAGCCGCGCGGGCTGGTGAACAGGGCCGCGGTTTTGCGGTGGTGGCTGACGAAGTGCGTAACCTGGCGTCGCGGACACGCGAAGCCACCGATGAAATTTCCGGGATGATCCAAAGCATCCAGAAAGAAACCGGCAACGCCATCAGCACCATGGAACACGGCAATGTGTTGATGCAGGAAGGCCTGTCGCGCAATGCCGATGTGGCCTCGGCACTGGCGCGTATCGATGAGCAAAGCCGCTCGGCGGGTCAGCAGTTCGCGGCGATTACCACGGCGACGCAGGAACAGAGCAGCACCGCGACCTTGCTCAGCAGCAACTTGCAAAGCATCGCGCTGGCCAACAGTGAGCAGCGTGAAGTGGTATCGAACCTGGCGATTACTGCCAAAGAGTTGGAGACCCTGGCGGCGGGCCTGCGTCAAGAAGTGGATCGCTTCCGCTGAAATGCCGTCTATCACCGGGTGGGCTAAGTGATCGCTGCCGGACGGTATTGCAGGGCCTCTTTGAGATGATCGCGGGTGATGGCATCCGCCTGATCCAAGTCCGCCAGGGTGCGCGCCACCTTGAGCAATCGGTGTGCTGCGCGTAGCGACAACGTGAGCCGCTCGCAGGCGCTTTCCAGCCAGCCTTCATCGTCTTTCGCCAACCGGCAGTGCTCGCGCAGTCCCGGCAGATCAAGGAAGGCGTTGGCGCAACCCTGGCGTTGTTGCTGGCGTTCCCGAGCTTGCGCCACGTGAGCAGAGGCCGTAGCCGTAGTGTCGCCGGCCTGCGGGGCAGGGTTCAGAGCGGTGGTTTCACGTGCCACGGTGAGATGAAGGTCGATGCGGTCGAGCAACGGTCCGGACAGCTTGTTGCGGTAGCGCTGGATCTGCTCCGGTGTGCAGCGACAACGCCCACTGGGCTCTCCCATGTAGCCACAGGGGCACGGGTTCATCGCGGCGACCAGTTGAAAGCGCGCAGGGAAACTGACGCGGTCGCGGGCGCGGGAAATCACGATATGCCCCGACTCCAGCGGCTCACGTAGTACCTCCAGCACTTTGCGATCAAACTCCGGTAACTCGTCCAGAAACAGCACACCGTGATGGGCCAGGGTAATTTCCCCAGGTTGCGGTTTTGAGCCGCCACCCACCAATGCCGGGCCTGAGGCCGAATGGTGCGGCTGGCGAAAGGGTCGGTGCGGCCAATGGCTCAACGGCGCCAGGCTGACCACGGACTGGATCGCCGCCACTTCCAATGCCTCTTGTTCGCTCAATGGCGGCAGCAAGCCGGGCAGTCGGCTGGCGAGCAGGGTCTTGCCGGTACCTGGCGGCCCGCTGAGCAACAGGTTGTGTGCCCCGGCTGCTGCGATCAGCAACGCACGCTTGGCTGACAGTTGGCCCTGCACCTCACTTAAATCTGGATAGGGCTTGTTCAGGTACTGCAACCCATCGGATTTGTAGGGCTCGATTGGCGCCTGCCCATTCAGGTGCGCCACCACTTGCAGCAAGTGGTCCACTGCAATCACTTTCAGCCCGGACGCCAGGCACGCTTCTTCGGCATTCGCCCGCGGCACTATCACGGTGCGCCCGGCCTTGCGCGCGGCCAGTGCAGCCGGCAACACGCCTTTGACCGCGCGTACTGCGCCGGATAGCGCCAACTCACCCAGGCATTCCACGTCATCGAGCATCACGGTCGGCACCTGCACGCTGGCGGCGAGGATCCCCAAGGCAATCGCCAGATCAAAACGCCCGCCGTCCTTTGGCAGGTCGGCGGGCGCGAGGTTGAGGGTGATACGGCGTGCGGGGTATTGCAGAGCGGAGTTGAGAATCGCACTGCGCACGCGGTCCTTGCTTTCTTTCACGGCGGTTTCGGGCAGGCCCACCAGCGTGAGGGACGGCAAACCATTGGCCATATGCACTTCGACGGTGACGGCAGGGGCTTCGACGCCGACTTGGGCGCGACTGTGGACAATGGCGAGGGACATGCTCGTTCCTTGAAATGGGAGGCCGCTTCCTGCGGTTTTTCAAGGGTAGACGAGGTGGGGAAGAGCACTGCGGGGGAGGTTTTACAGAACGTATCCAGCGCGAGTGTGGGAGCCAGTACTCCCACACTCGCCGTGTTTATTCAGCCGGTGGTGTCAGCTTGGCTTCCAGTTCAGCCACTTTAGCCTCCAGGCTCTCCAGTCGCGCGCGCGTGCGGGCGAGCACGACCATCTGACTGTCGAATTCTTCCCGGCTCACCAGGTCGAGCTTGCTGAAGCCGCTTTGCAGCAGGGCCTTGAACTGGCTTTCGATTTCATTGCGGGGCAGCGGAGTGTCGCCGCTGAACAGGCGAGAGGCGTGGCCGCTCAGGGCGTCGAGGAGGTCTTTAGGCGCAAGCATGGGAAGTATTCCGGAAAAACTGTCGGCGGGCAGTGTATCACGCAGCGTCTATAGTCTTTCCACGGCCTGCGGCGCACGCTTTTCGCGCATCAGGTCGGGCGGTGTCGCACCGTTTTTGTGCGCATTATGGTCGCCGAATAGCCCCGCAGGTGGGCTTGAGTGGGCAAAGGACTGATTTCAGTGATTTTTACGGAGCTGGCAAGGTTTCTGCTTAGACGATCATGACCCATGCACTGATGCAGTCGCTGTGACGAATGCAGTGCGCCGACGGATCAGGGGTACAGGTTTCGTCACCAGTGGTTAGCTGGCGTCGCAATAGCAATTGCGCTTGCGACGATGCGTTACAAAGCCAGGCACTGCGCTTAGACTTGAGACGGGTTTGTTTTCCTGGGGCAAGTCCACCAATTCGGGAGAGAGTTTTCATGAAGCTAGTCACTGCCATCATCAAGCCGTTCAAGTTGGACGATGTACGCGAGTCATTGTCCGAAATCGGCGTGCAGGGCATTACCGTTACTGAGGTCAAAGGCTTCGGTCGGCAGAAGGGTCACACCGAGCTGTATCGCGGCGCGGAATACGTAGTCGATTTCTTGCCGAAGGTGAAGATTGATGTCGCCATTGACGACAAGGATCTTGACCGGGTTATCGAGGCGATAACCAAGGCCGCCAACACCGGCAAGATCGGTGACGGCAAGATCTTCGTGGTCAATCTGGAACAGGCTATTCGCATCCGTACCGGCGAAACCGATACCGACGCAATCTAAGCCGCCAAACCCCAACGCCCCAGGAGAAAACAATATGACTCTGCGTAAATTCGCAGGGCTCGGAGCCCTGTTGTCCATCGTAATGCCAAGCCTGGCCATGGCGGCAGACGAAGTGGCTGCTCCAGTCCTCAACTCCGGCGACACCGCCTGGATGCTGACCGCCACCGCGCTGGTGCTGTTCATGACCATCCCGGGCCTGGCGCTGTTCTACGGCGGCATGGTCCGCTCCAAGAATATTCTGTCGGTGATGATGCAGTGTTTCGCCATCACCGGCCTGATCAGCATCCTGTGGGTCATCTACGGCTACAGCATCGCGTTCGATACCACCGGTATGGAACAGGGCGTGGTCAACTTCAACTCCTTCTTCGGCGGCATGGGCAAGGCGTTCCTGGCGGGTGTCACTCCGGCCAGCATCACCGGGCCAGCGGCGTTGTTCCCGGAAGCCGTGTTCATCACCTTCCAGATGACCTTCGCCATCATCACGCCGGCGCTGATCGTCGGTGCTTTTGCTGAGCGTATGAAGTTCTCCGCGATGCTGATCTTCATGGGCATCTGGTTCACCCTGGTCTACGCGCCGATCGCACACATGGTGTGGAGCGGCAACGGCGGCCTGATGTGGGACTGGGGCGTGCTGGACTTCGCCGGCGGCACTGTGGTGCACATCAACGCCGGTGTGGCGGGCCTGGTAGCGTGCCTGGTACTCGGCAAGCGTAAGGGCTTCCCGACCACTCCAATGGCACCGCACAACCTCGGTTACACCCTGATCGGTGCGGCCATGCTGTGGATCGGTTGGTTCGGCTTCAACGCCGGCTCCGCTGTCGCGGCCAACGGCACTGCGGGCATGGCGATGCTGGTCACTCAGATCGCAACTGCTGCGGCGGCGCTGGGCTGGATGTTCGCCGAGTGGATCACTCACGGCAAGCCAAGCGCACTGGGCATCGCCTCGGGTGTGGTGGCGGGTCTGGTCGCAATCACGCCGGCCGCTGGCACCGTGGGCCCGATGGGCGCACTGATCATCGGTCTGGCGGCGGGTGTGGTGTGCTTCTTCTGCGCCACTACCCTCAAGCGCAAGCTGGGCTATGACGACTCCCTGGACGCCTTCGGCGTACACGGTATTGGCGGTATCCTCGGCGCGATTCTTACCGGTGTGTTCGCGGCCCCTTCGCTGGGCGGTTTCGGCACCGTGACTGATATCGCGGCTCAAGTCTGGATCCAGTGCAAAGGCGTCGGTTTCACCGTGATCTACACGGCCATCGTGACCTACATCATCCTCAAGGTGCTGGACATGGTCATGGGGCTGCGTGTTACCGAAGAGGAAGAGGCGGTCGGCCTCGACCTGGCGCAACACAACGAACGCGGCTACAACTTGTAAGTACGCGAAAAAAAGATGCCCGGCTTGCCGGGCATTTTTTTGTCTGGTGTTTGTCAGCTATCACACGCTGTGCCGGTTTTTACGCCAAGTTTGTGACCAGACACACGCGGCACTTTTGAGCGTGCGAATGTCTTACAGGCATGTAGGCGTATTCGACACTTTGTTTTTTCCCAAGGCGCGCTAGAATGCGCGCCGATGGGCGGAGAACTGTATGTGGCAACAGACCCTGATTACCCTGCGGGCCAAGCCTCGGGGCTTTCACCTGGTAACCGACGAGTTGCTTGCCGGCTTGCCTGAACTGAAGGCGTGTCGTGTCGGCCTGTTGCACCTGTGGTTGCAGCACACTTCGGCCTCGTTGACCGTCAACGAGAATGCCGACCCGGCGGTTCGCCGTGACTTCGAACGGTTTTTCAACTCGCTTGTGCCGCAAGGCCGTGCAGGGTTTGAACACAACGACGAGGGGCCGGATGATCTGCCGGCGCATTTCAAGGCCAGTCTCCTGGGCTGCCAGCTGAGTTTGCCGGTGAAGGCCGGCCGCTTGGCGATGGGGACCTGGCAAGGTGTTTACCTGGGCGAGCACCGTGATCATGGTGGTGCTCGTAAAGTCCTCGCCACCTTGCACGGTGATGGGGCATAAGCCACTGGTTATCCGGTGGCTACTGATTTTTTTCCAGCAAACTCGACAGAGGGTGAAGCTGGGCTATAACTAATCTGCTTTTCGCAAGTCATGAGGTAGAACATGAGCGACGATGATCTGGAAAACGACGAACTCGAAGTAGGTGATGACGACGAGGCTGAAGACGGTCTTGACGCGGCAGCGGTTGACGACGTGGCCGACGACGCCGATGACAGTGTTGGCGATGACGCCGCGCCCAAGGCCAAAGGCAAGGCCAAGGCCGCTGTTTCGGTAGATGAGCTGCCGAGCGTTGAAGCCAAGAATAAAGAGCGCGACGCCCTGGCCCGTGCGATGGAAGAGTTTCTCGCCAAAGGCGGCAAAGTGGTCGAGGTCGAGCCGAATGTGGTAGCGGACCCGCCCAAGAAGCCTGATAACAAGTACGGTAGCCGGCCTATCTGAGTCGCGACCTGCTTGTAAGAAAAAGCCCGCCGTCGCTGCGGGCTTTTTCATGCCTGATGATTTATTCGAGCCGTGTGGTGGGTCGCACGCGGGAGGGCACTCGTCCCGCCCGCCGCTTGATCACTGGCATCAGTTCCAGCGACGGAGCAGCTCGGGCAACTCCGCCAGGCTGCGAATCTGCGCGTCCGGGTGCTTGTCCGCTTCCCATTCCTTGCCCGTGGGGTTGAACCACACTGCGCGAAGCCCGGCCTGTTGCGCGCCGGCGATGTCGTCCCCTGGGTGATCACCGATGTGCACCGCTGCGCTGGCCGGTACCCCGCCACGTTGCAACGCTTCCTGAAACAGGCGTGCGTCCGGCTTGGCGATGCCGATGTCTTCTGCACGCAGTGCAAAGTGGAAGTAGTCCGCCAGCCCTACCCGCTGCACATCGGCATTGCCGTTAGTGATCACGCCCAGCAGGAAATGCTGGCGCAGCGCCTTGAGCATGGGCTCCGCTTCGGGAAAGGGGGTGAGCTGATGGCGCGCGTGAATGAACGCCTCGAAGCACACATCGGCCATGTCGGTGGCTTCGGGCTGTGGATAACCCGCCTCCTCAAAGGCGTGTATCAATACGCGATGACGCAGCAGGCTGATGCGGTTTTTCAGTTCTGGGTGACGTTGCAGCACCTGCTGGCGCAGGGTGGCGAAGTGCTCCAAAGGCAAGTCGCCGACCTTGGAGGCGTTAATCGCCAGCCATTCGCGCATCGACGCTTCGGCGCTGATGATGACGGGTACGTTGTCCCAGAGCGTGTCGTCCAGGTCGAAGGTGATCAGCTTGATACTCATGAGTCGCCGCCCTTGATGCGTTTGGCCCGTGGATGGGCGCTGTCGTACACCGTTGCCAGGTGTTGGAAGTCCAGATGGGTATAGATCTGCGTGGTCTTGATGTCGGAGTGGCCGAGCAACTCCTGCACGGCGCGCAGGTCCTGGGAGGATTCCAGCAAGTGGCTGGCAAAGGAGTGTCGCAGCATATGGGGATGCAGGTTCTGGCCCAGCTCGCGCGCGCCGGCGGCCTTGACGCGTACCTGAATCGCCCGCGGCCCCAGGCGTCGGCCTTGCTGGCTGATAAACACGGCGTCGTCCACAGGGTTTGCCAGCGCCCGCAACGGCAGCCACTGTTGCAACGCCTCGCGGGCCTTTCTGCCGACGGGCAGCACGCGGGTCTTGCTGCCCTTGCCGAGCACTTGCACCAGGCCGTCCGCCAGGTCCAGTTGGTCCAGGTTCAGGCCGGTCAGCTCCGACAGGCGCAGGCCCGAGGAATAGAACAGCTCAAGGATCGCCTGGTCGCGGTGGGCGAGAAAGTCATCTTCCACGGCGCCGTCGAGCAGTTGCAGGGCGCGGTCGGTGTCCAGGGTCTTGGGCAGGCGCCGCTCGCCTTTGGGCGGCGACAGGCCGTTGGCCGGGTCGTGGTCGCACAGGCCTTCGCGGTTTAGGTAGTGATACAGCCCGCGCACCGCCGAGAGCAGACGCGACAAACTGCGTGAAGACTGGCCTTGCTGGTGCAGACGCGCGATCAGGCTGCGCAGGCTTTGAATATCCAGGGCTTTCCAGCTGGTGACCTGCTGCTTTTCGCAGTAGGCCAGTACCTTGTTCAAGTCGCGCCGATAGGCTTCCAGCGTATGGGGCGACACCTGGCGCTCATTGCGCAGGTGAGCGCAGTAAGCGTCCAGTTGCCGTTCCATGGTTAGCGCACCGCGCGCAGGGCGGTGGTGAAGCGCGGGAGAACGCGACCCAGCACTTCGGCGATATAGGTCAAAAACAGCGTGCCCACCGAGCTTTTGTAGTGCGCAGGATCACGGCTGGCGATGGCCAGCACGCCATGCAGACCTTGATGGCTGAGAGCGACCACGGCGGTGGAGCCGATCTGCTTGCGCTGTTCGGCGCCGAACAGGAAATCCAGCTCGTGCTCACGCAGGGTCCCGCTGATGGTCTTGCCTTCGGACAGCAGGCCGCCAATCGCGGTCTGCGCGTCGCTGCCACTGACCCAGCGACCCACCGGCATCGGGTTGTCGCTGAACAGGATCAGGCTCACGAACGGCACCTGGAAATCCTGGCGCAGGCTGTCTTCCACAGCCATGACCGTTTCTTCCAGGCTGGTGGCGTCCATCAGGCTGAGAATCAGACGGCGGGTCTTGTCGAAGAGGCGGTCGTTATCGCGGGCAACGTCCATCAGGTGCGAGAGCTTGTGGCGCATTTCAATGTTGCGCTCGCGCAGGATCTTCATCTGCCGCTCCACCAGCGACACAGTATCGCCGCGTTGGTGGGGGATGCGCAGCGCCGGCAGCAGCTCGTCGTGTTCGACGAAGAAGTCCGGATTGGCCTCAAGGTACGCCGCGACAGCAGCGGCCTCCAGACTTTCGCTTGGGGTTGCTTGGGCGGGTACTTGAGGCTTATCGGTCATTGGTTTGGCTCACTCATAGACGGACCTGTCCTTCGTATACACGCGAGGCCGGCCCGGTCATCAGCACCGGGTGGCCCGGGCCTGCCCATTCGATGGACAAGCGCCCACCGGGCAGGTCGATCAGCAGCGGTGAATCCATCCACCCTTGGCTGATCGCGGCCACGGCAGCGGCGCAAGCGCCTGTACCACAGGCCTGGGTTTCGCCGGCACCGCGTTCCCATACACGTAATTGCGCGCGGGAACGGTCGATCACCTGCAGGAAGCCCACATTGACCCGCGCCGGAAAGCGCGGGTGGTGTTCGATTTTCGGCCCCAGTTCATGCACCGGGGCATTGTTGATGTCGTTGACCCGCAGCACGGCATGGGGGTTGCCCATGGACACGGCGGCGATGTCGATCGACTGACCCTCTACGTCCAGCGCGTAACTGACGGCCTGCTCGGCAGCCTGGAACGGAATGTCCGCCGGCACCAGGCGTGGCGCGCCCATGTTGACGCTGATCTGGCCGTCGTTGCGGATGTCCAGCTCGATCACGCCGCTTTTGGTCTCGACGCGAATCTGCCGCTTGGCGGTCAGGCGCTTGTCCAGCACAAAGCGCGCGAAGCAGCGGGCGCCGTTACCGCACTGTTCCACTTCGGAGCCGTCGGAGTTGAATATCCGGTAACGGAAATCCACCTCCGGGTTGCTGGGTGCTTCGACAAGCAGCAGTTGGTCGAAACCAATACCGGTATGGCGATCGCCCCATTGTTTAGCGTGCTTGGGCAGAATGTGCGCGTGCTGGCTGACCAGGTCGAGGACCATGAAATCATTGCCCAGCCCGTGCATCTTGGTAAAACGCAGCAGCATGGCTTACTCCGGCAGCAGGCTTTCGCCAGCATACAACTCGGCTACCGTCTCGCGGCGACGCACTTCAAACGCTTGATCACCGTCCACCAGCACCTCGGCGGTACGCCCGCGGGTGTTGTAGTTGGAACTCATGACAAACCCGTAGGCACCGGCCGAATGCACGGCCAGCAGATCGCCCTCTTCCAGGGCCAGTTGACGATCCTTGGCCAGGAAGTCGCCGGTTTCACAGATCGGGCCGACGATGTCGTAGGTGCGGGCGACGCTGGCGCGAGGCGTCACCGCCGTGACGTTCATCCAGGCCTGGTACAGCGCCGGACGGATCAGGTCGTTCATCGCCGCGTCGACGATGGCGAAATCCTTGTGTTCGGTGTGCTTGAGGTACTCGACCTGAGTCAGCAGTACACCGGCGTTGGCGACGATATAGCGGCCGGGCTCGAACATCAGCGTCAGGTCGCGGCCTTCGAGGCGCTCGCGCACTGCGGCGATGTAGTCGGCAATCAGCGGCGGCTCTTCATCGCGATAACGCACGCCCACGCCACCACCGAGGTCGATGTGGTGCAGGTAGATCCCGCATTCGCCGAGGCGATCGACCAGCGCCAACAGGCGGT
Organism: Pseudomonas sp. EYE_354; assembly: GCF_023148575.1. Lineage (NCBI taxonomy): Bacteria > Pseudomonadati > Pseudomonadota > Gammaproteobacteria > Pseudomonadales > Pseudomonadaceae > Pseudomonas > Pseudomonas sp. EYE_354. Next base: position 137,340 of record NZ_JAHXNQ010000012.1, on the reverse strand, counting down.
CGAGGGCATCGAGGAAAGGTGGCAGGCTGGTCAGTTGCGAGCCGATATGGCAGTCGACACCCAGCACTTCCAGGTTCGGCAGTTGGGCGGCACGGATGTACACGTCCTCGGCGTCGGCAATGGCGATGCCGAACTTGTTCTCTTTGAGACCGGTGGAGATGTAGGGGTGAGTACCAGCATCGACATCCGGGTTGACGCGCAGGGAGATCGGCGCGCGAACGCCCATCTCGGCGGCCACGACTTGCAGGCGCTCCAGCTCGTCGGTGGACTCGATGTTGAAGCAATGCACACCGACTTCCAGAGCGCGGCGCATGTCTTCGCGGGTCTTGCCGACGCCGGAGAATACGATTTTGTCGGCCTGGCCGCCGGCGGCCAATACGCGTTCCAGCTCGCCACGGGACACGATGTCGAAACCGGCGCCCAGACGCGCCAGGACATTGAGTACGCCGAGGTTGGAGTTGGCCTTGACCGCGTAGCACACCAGGTGCGGTACGCCGTTCAGCGCCTCGGTGAACGAGCGGTATTGCGCTTCGATGTGCGCACGGGAATACACATAGGTCGGGGTGCCAAAGCGCTGGGCAATCGCGGACAGCGCCACGCCTTCCGCGAACAGCTCGCCGTCCCGGTAGTTAAAAGCGTCCATGAGGTTCCCTTAGTAGGTGTCGTGCTTATGCGCTTTTGCCGGTTTTTGCGACGACTGCGCCTGTTCATTCGGGTCTTTGCTGTCATCGGGCAGGTACAGCGGACCTTTTTGACCACAGGCACTAACGAGGCAAGCGACCGCGACGAGCGCAGCAAGGGAAGAGATCAGGCGCTTCATGGCGAAATCCTTGAATATGCATTAATTGCGCCCGAGTATACCGACCACCCGCCAGCTTGCCTATGCGCTGAAATACCCGTCCGGCGGGGGTTTGCCGAGATAGGCGGGAAGCAGACTACGCTGGCGGGGGATATTTCATACCGCCAATCGCGATGGAATCGGTATCCTTTGCAATCGGCGAAGCTCGCCCGTATGGTGCGGCGCTTGAGCAAAACCAGACACTTTTGAGGTTGCCACAATGAGTTTGACCGAAGCCCGTTTTCACGACCTGGTGGATGCCACCCAGGAGAAGCTGGAAGATATTTTCGACGACAGCGGCCTGGACGTGGACCTGGAAAACTCGGCCGGTGTGCTGACCGTCAAGTTCGAGAGTGGTCCGCAACTGATCTTCAGTCGTCAGGAACCGCTGCGTCAGCTGTGGTTGGCGGCGCGCTCTGGTGGCGTTCACTTCGACTACGACGAAGAAAGCGGCAAATGGCAGTGCGACAAGAGCGAAGAGCTGTTGGGCGAGATGCTTGCGCGCCTGGTCCAGGAATATACCGGCGCCGAGCTGGACTTCGACGAGATCTGATTGTGAGCGAGCCTGCACCCGTACGCCCGCCCAAGCCGCTATTTAGCAATGTCAGCCCGGCGGTGCCGTCACCTTGTATCAGTTTGTGTCGCCTGGACGAGCAAAAAGTCTGCCTCGGCTGCTTCCGGCATGTCGAAGACATCCGTGAATGGCGCTCCGCCGACGATGCCCGCCGCCGCGTGATCTGCGCGCAAGCCGAGCAGCGCAAGGCCCACGCCTGAGGCTGGCTTGTTTATTTGCGACGCTGTGGTAGTGTCCGGTTACGCCTCAACTCATCGAGGCCTGTGAGAACCCCGCCTTTTCCTGGCGGGGTTTTGCTTTTTTGTGCAGAAAAAAGGAGTCTGCCTGAATCATGACCACCGCACCGTCCATCATCCTCACCCGCCTTGACGTGCAGCGTCTGGAGCAATTGATCGACCGCCTGGGCGACGAGTTTCCCGGCGTCGAAGCGTTGCAAGCCGAACTCGACCGCGCCGAAGACGTGGTTGGCCACGATGAAGTGCCTGCGGGTGTCGTGACCATGAACTCCAGCGTGCATTGCCGTGAACAAGGCAGCGGCAAGGACTATCACCTGACCCTGGTCTACCCGAAGCATGCGAATGCCGACGAAGGCAAGATCTCAATCATGGCGCCCGTGGGCAGTGCGTTGCTTGGCCTGCAAGTGGGTCAGCACATCGACTGGCCGGCACCGGGCGGCAAGACCCTCAAGCTTGAATTGCTCAGTGTTGAAGGCCAACCCAAAGATGGCGGCGCTTTCCCGCTTTAAACCTGATTCAACGCCTCATTGAGTGACAGCTCCAACTCGGCTTTGTAGCGCAGGTACAGGTTGCTCGGACTTTGCACGTCTCCCAGCAGGCCCGACAGGTCCAAATCAGTGATGTAGCAGCGGTAGCGCTCGGTTTCCCGGCGCTGCCCGATGATCTCCTGGGCGACCACCGCAAACAGCTGGTCGCCAAACTCCAGTTCGCAATACTCCCGCTGATTGCAGTACAGGGTAATGCCCACCTGGCCCGGTGCTGCTTTGCCGATAATTGCCTGCACGTCGTAGAAGGGTTTGTTCGCCGGGTTTTGTGGCGCCGGCCGAGGCTCGATGATGCGCGCGCGATTGTTGCCGGACGGCAACAGTTGGTAAAACAGGGTCTGCACCGCGCTTGTCGGCTGTTGCGGGTCCAGTGTCGACAGCGCTTCCCGACGGTAGATGATCGACTGAAGGAAGCGCTGCAGCGGCGCCAACAGGCTTTGCTCGTCATGAAACGGCAAGCGCTGCTGCCAGAGCGCGTTGAACTCATCCAGCACATACAACTGCGCAAAATCCTCATGGACGCGGTAGAACACCTGCACGCAATCGGCCGTGCCCATGGGCAGCAGCAGTGCCAGGTCATGGTCCTCCAGGGCCATGGCGTCCAGGTGCAGCGGGCTGTAGCTGGCCAGCTCTTCGCTGAGGTAGGCGATCAAGGCGTCCTGGGTCGGCAGTGACACATGGGTCGCCTGGCGCGGCGTTAACTCCATTACGTGATAGTGCTGTTGCACCTGCAGCAAATAACGGTGGTTGGACTGGCCCAGCAGCAGGTTCTGTGCGGTATCGAAAATATCTTCCACACGCTGGGCAATGAACTGCGCACGGTTGTGGCAGAAGCAGCGCACCCGCAGGCGCGGCAGGTGCGTTGGCGGCAGTTGGTTGAGGTAGTCGCGCAGGCAATCGAGCAACGCGTGCGGGCCGTCGTAACGGCTCACCATTACTTCGTTCCAGCTGTTGAGCGTGACCTGGTCCAGCGTGAGCACCAGGTTATCGCGCACGCCTGCATAACTCAGGGAGTCAGTGCGCTCGGTGGTCATCAGGATGTTGAGGTCACGGTGATGCTTGAGCGGATCGACGCCGACGTTGATCAGCAGCAGCACCTCTTCAGGCACGGCCGAGCGCAGGAGGCTGACCTCATCGACGGTGGTCAGGGGCAACGCAATGGTTTGTTGCAGGCTACCCAGCAGGTTGAACAGCTCGAATTCGGTCATGTCACTGGTGCCGGGGTGCAGCGCCAAACGCGTGCTGCTGTCGATCACGCCGTTGCGATGGCACCAAGTGAGCATTTCCAGCAGGTCGCGGCTGCGCTTGATCGGCGCGAAGTGCTCCCATTCCAGGGCAGTGAGGTTACCGTTGTACAGGCCCCAGTGATACTGGCCGGGTTCTTTGCGGTTGGGCGATTGCACCAGGGTCAGGGTGTCTTCGGCCAGGTCCGGGGCGATGCCGGGGTTGATGAACTCGACCTTGCCGGCCTTGCGTTCAAACGCCGCATACAGGCGTCGGCCCAGCACATTGAGGTCGCGTTTGTTGATCAGGCTGACGGTCTGTTCGGTACGGGCGAACTGGGTCAGGAACCGATAGCTGTAATTCAATTCGTTCACCAGCGCCCGGCGCTCGGCGGCCACCTGGCGTACTTTCCATTGGCTGCGGCTGTCCAGCAACGCCAGTTGGCGCTGGTCCCAGCCCCATTCGTGGGCAAGTCGCTCCAGTAACAGGCGCTGCCAGCTGGCCGTGCGCTGGCCCGCGGTGAGCTTTCGATTGACCTTCAGGTAGAGCGCGCGCCGCACCAGCTCCAGGCGTTCCGGCTCGTTGCGGGCGTTAAGGTATTCCTCGATACGGCGGTACACCACGATGTACGGGTCCAGCTCATCCAAGTCCATCTGGTTGGCGAACACCGCCTGCTTGAAGCGCAGGCTCAGGCACTGCACGTTCGGGTGTTCGCTGGCGTAGACCTCGGTGAGCAGCAGTTTGAGCACCGACTTGTAGGGCGATTCGATGCCCTTGAACAGTTGCCACAGCCCGGCGCCAATGAACTCCCCTGGGGGGATACGTGCCAAGTGGCCGAGGTCGAGGGTTTCATCGGCGCGGATAAAGCGCTTGGAGATCAACGTGTGGGTAAATTCGGCGTAACGGGTTTCTTCATACACCGGCACCAGCCACCAGATCGGCGTGCGACCCGCCAGCCAGATGGCCGTGCGGTAAAACTCATCCAGCAGCAGGTAATGCTGGGTGGTACCGCAGTCGTCGGAGCTCAGTTGGGTATCGCGTTCGCCCAGCACAAAGCGTGTCGGCTCGATCAGGAAGAAGTGCGCCTCGGCACCCATGCTCAGGGCCCAAGCTTCCAGCAACTGGCATTTTTTGCGCAATTCGGCCTGTTCGCCCTCACCCAGCTCGGGCGCGTGGCACACCCACACGTCCATGTCGCTTTGGTCAGCCTGGGCCAGGGTGCCGAGGCTGCCCATCAAGAACAGGCCATGGATCGGTTTGGGCTGATTGACTGGTCGTGGTTTGTAAGAGAAGGAGCGAGTCAGGCGCTGGGCTTCGGTGAGGGCTTGGGCGTCGGGCTCGAAGTTTGACAGCCCGGCCGGCGTGCTGCCGGACACATAGCCTGGCAACAGCGGGTGGTTGACGTGGAAAAACAGCGGCAGCAGGGTCAGCACGCTTTGCTGGCGCGGCGTCAGGCCTTCGATGGCACGGGCCATGCGGCCTTCATTGAGGGCCATGAACCGCGCGCGCAATTGGGCGAGCACCTTGCGGTCGATGCCTTCGTCCAGGTCGGGGCGGATTTCATGGGTGCGGGTCATGTCGAACTCGGTGGCTCGCAGGGCCCGACGTGGGCGGCCATGTAGGAGTTTACAGTCAGTAGCGTAGGAGGTTTAGAGGGAAATGGTTTTTGACGTCAGAATTTCGTGCTGTGCACGGCAACGCCCTCGGAATCCGCAGTGGGCGGACTCCATGGGCGGTATCCGGTATCAGGCGGCTTCTTTGGTGCTGGCGGTGGTCAGAATGGTCAGCAGGGTTTGGGCCTGCTCAGCAGCGTCGCGGCCGAGGCTTGTGAGGTAACCGCCGTCCGGCTGGTCGATCAACCCTTTGGCGTGAAGGCGTTTGGCGGCGGCAATGGCGGTGGGCGCGGCGGTCTGGTGGACTTTCAGACCTTCCTTGGTGCTGTCCAAGGGGAAGAGTACAAGGATTTCCAGTTCGGCAACCAACTCAGGGGTATACGACATAAGGACTCCAGACTTTCTAAAATTTATTAGAGGCTAGCAGGCCATAAGGTGAACGCACTTTGCCGAACTGTCCAGCGTGTTGCTGCGTGCCGGGATTATTCCTTTCCAGGCTTTAGCTCAGGCGGTAGCTCAGGCAGTGCTCGGAGCGCCGTTTCATACCATTGGGTATTGAAGGCGCGGTCTTCGTCCAGCATTGCATCGATCTCGAACGCCAGCACGTGTGCCATCAGATTCAATATCTCTTCGCGCTCGTAACCCACCAACGTCAATTTGTTAAAGGTGGCTTTGGCAGCGGGTGGGTTGTCGCTTTCGATCTGGTTTTCTATTGCTTCGATCAGTGTGTTTTCGGTGAATTCTTCTTCGTCGTTATCGATATCGGTCGGCTCGCTCATGGCAGGCTCCTCAAGGAAAGTGCGCCAGTTTAACCCCATTCAGGCGGGTGATGCTGCTGGTCAGGCGAGGCTTGAGGATCTATAAAGCTTGCAGCCAACCCCGCACACGGCCTGGAGGCTTTGCGATGCTCAAGCTTTACGGATTTTCGGTCAGCAATTACTACAACATGGTGAAACTGGCGCTGCTGGAGAAAGGGCTGTCGTTCGAAGAGGTGCCGTTTTATGCCGCGCAAACGCCAGAAGCCTTGGCAATAAGCCCTCGTGGCAAAGTGCCGGCGCTGGGCGTGAAACAGGGCTTTATCAACGAAACCAGCGTGATCCTCGAATACATCGAACAGACCCAGGAAGGGCCTGCTCTGCTTCCGGCCGAGCCGTTCCAGCGAGCTCAGGTGCTGGCCTTGTGCAGGGAAATCGAGCTGTACATCGAGTTGCCTGCGCGGGCGTGTTTCGGCGAGGCATTTTTTGGCATGCCGGTGCCGGAGGCGATCAAGGAAAAATCCAAGACAGAGTTGTTGCTGGGGATCGGTGCGCTAGGTCGGCATGGCAAGTTCGCGCCGTTTGTGGCGGGAGAAAGCTTTACCCTTGCGGATCTGTATTTCATGTACAGCTTGAACCTGGCCTGTGGCGTAGGCGAGAAGCTGTTCGGGTTGGACTTGTTGGCTGAATTGCCGGAGGCGAAGGCGCTGTTGGGGCGTCTGAATGACATGCCTAACGCGCGCAAAGTGGAGGCGGACAGGCAGGCGGCGATGCCTGGGTTCATGGCGATGGTGGCTGCCAAAAAGTGATCAAGTGTGGGAGGGGCGTTGCCCCTCCCACATTTTTCAGCGGCTGGCGAGCAAGGCCTGGCCGCGCACTACGGCTGCCTTCACCTGCGCCGGCGCAGTGCCGCCCATGTGGTTACGGGCGTTTACCGAGCCTTCCAGGGTCAGCACGGCGAACACGTCCTGCTCGATCTGGTCGCTGAACTGGCGCAGCTCTTCCAGGCTCATTTCCGCCAGGTCCTTGCCGGTGTCCACGCCGTATTTCACGGCATGGCCGACGATTTCGTGGCAGTCACGGAATGGCAGGCCACGGCGTACCAGGTAGTCCGCCAGGTCGGTCGCCGTGGAGAAACCGCGCAGCGCCGCTTCGCGCATGATGGCGTGCTTGGGCTTGATCGCCGGGATCATGTCGGCAAAGGCGCGCAGCGAGTCGCGCAGCGTGTCGGCGGCGTCGAACAGCGGCTCCTTGTCTTCCTGGTTGTCCTTGTTGTAGGCCAGCGGCTGGCCTTTCATCAGGGTCAGCAGGCCCATCAGCGCGCCGAATACACGGCCGCTCTTGCCGCGTACCAGTTCCGGCACGTCGGGGTTTTTCTTTTGCGGCATGATTGAGCTGCCGGTGCAGAAGCGGTCCGGCAGGTCGATGAATTGGAATTGCGCGCTGGTCCACAGCACCAGCTCTTCGGAGAATCGCGACAAGTGCATCATCGCAATGCTGGCGGCGGCGCAGAATTCGATGGCGAAGTCACGGTCAGACACGCCATCCAGGGAGTTGCCGCCCACAGCGTCGAAGCCCAGCAGTTGAGCGGTGTACTCACGGTCGATCGGGTAGGTGGTGCCGGCCAGCGCAGCGCTGCCCAACGGCATGCGGTTGGCGCGCTTGCGGCAATCGACCAGGCGCTCGTAGTCGCGGCTGAGCATTTCGAACCAGGCCAACAAATGATGGCCGAAGGTGACCGGCTGCGCGGTCTGCAGGTGCGTGAAGCCGGGCATGATGGTGTCCGACTCGCGCTCTGCCTGCTCCAGCAGGCCTTTTTGCAACCGGGTGATTTCGGCGAGGATCAGGTCGATTTCATCCCGCAGCCACAGGCGGATATCGGTAGCCACCTGGTCGTTACGGCTACGACCGGTGTGCAGTTTTTTGCCGGTCACACCGATACGGTCGGTGAGGCGAGCCTCGATATTCATGTGCACGTCTTCCAGGTCGACGCGCCAGTCGAACGTACCGGCTTCGATCTCACCACGGATGGTGGTCAGGCCGTCGATGATGCTGTCGCGCTCGGCGTCGGTCAGCACGCCGACCTTGGCCAGCATCTTCGCGTGGGCGATCGAGCCCATGATGTCGTGGCGATACAGGCGCTGGTCGAAGGTGACGGAGGCGGTGAAGCGGGCGACGAAGGCGTCGACGGGTTCACTGAAGCGGCCGCCCCAGGACTGGTTGGTCTTGTCGGTGCTCATGGATTCGCTCGTGGTCTGCTTAATAAAAGAGGCATGGAAGTCTGCCCGCGATAATAACAGGGTTGCCCGCAGAGGCGGTGTTGCGGGTGGGCGGCATTTTTATTTGTGCAAAGGATGGCTAAGTGCCTTGCCGTTGATCGCGTCCGGGACGAGACTGGAGCGAGGTTCTTATTGAAACGATATTTGACGATTGAGCAATATCGTCGCAGTGAGCGTCTACAGTTGGACTGATAGTGTGTGAATGCACCAAAGTCGGGTCCTGCGGTCAGAACCTGACTATCCATTTAAAAGGGGGGTATTCGGATTGTGTATCAGCAAACCCTATGACGATGCCCGACGGCAGCAGGTCTTGGGCGCTATTGAACAGGTCCGGGTAAATTTGGGTGCCGCTGTCAGGGCACTTTTTGCCGCTCGCGCTAGTCTTAGCGTGGATCGCTGTGACGCAAGTCACCGCACCTGTCTACGCTATCCTTGTGCGAGACTCACGCAGGAATCCAGCGCAATATGAATGTCCTGATCGTTGATGACGAACCCCAAGCCCGCGAGCGACTGAGCCGTTTGGTCAGCGAACTCGAGGGTTATACAGTCCTTGAACCGAGCGCCACCACGGGTGAGGAGGCGTTGACGTTGATCGACAGTCTCAAGCCGGATGTGGTGTTGCTCGATATCCGCATGCCGGGCCTCGATGGTCTGCAAGTTGCCGCCCGCCTGAGTGAGCGCGAATCGCCACCTGCGGTAGTGCTGTGCGCCGCTCAAGAAGAGTTTGCCGAACAGACGCTGGACGCCAGTGGCGTCAGTTTTGTGGCCAAGCCCGTGACCGCCGAAGCCTTGCTCAAAGCCTTGAAAAAAGCCGAGCGCCCCAATCGCGCCCAGCTCGCCGCCTTGACCCAGCCTGCCGCCCAAAGCGGTAACGGGCCGCGCAGCCATATCAGTGCCCGCACGCGCAAAGGCATAGAACTGATCCCTCTGGATCAGGTGGTGTACTTCATTGCCGATCACAAGTACGTGACTCTGCGACATGAAGCTGGCGAAGTGTTGCTCGATGAGCCGCTCAAGGCGCTTGAGGATGAATTCGGCGACCGCTTCGTGCGTATCCACCGCAACGCGTTGGTGGCCCGCGAGCGTATCGAGCGCCTGCAGCGCACGCCCCTTGGACACTTTCAGCTGTTTCTCAAGGGGCTCAATGGCGACGCCTTGATTGTCAGCCGGCGGCACGTCGCCGGCGTCCGCAAAATGATGCAGCAGCTTTAGCTTCAGTGCTGTGGCAATGCCTGCATTCCCTATCTCGGTGCGTCGCGGCCAGGGAGGCCCCGCACTTGCTGATTCAAATCAAGGCGTATTTGCCTGAGCTGTTATTATCTCCCGTATCTATTCAGTACGGATTGATCCATGTCCTCTCGCGAAATTCGCATCGCCACCCGTAAAAGTGCGCTGGCCTTATGGCAGGCCGAATACGTCAAAGCACGCTTGGAGCAGGCCCATCCTGGCCTCAAGGTGTCCCTGGTGCCCATGGTCAGTCGCGGCGACAAGCTGCTCGACTCGCCGCTCTCGAAGATCGGTGGCAAGGGCCTGTTCGTCAAGGAACTGGAAACCGCACTGCTGGAAAACGAAGCCGACATCGCCGTGCATTCCATGAAAGACGTGCCGATGGACTTCCCCGAAGGCCTGGGCCTGTTTTGCATCTGCGAGCGTGAAGATCCGCGTGATGCTTTTGTTTCCAATACTTACAAATCCCTGGATGAACTGCCGCTGGGCAGCATCGTCGGCACCTCCAGCCTGCGTCGCCAAGCCCAATTGCTGACCCGCCGTCCGGACCTGCAGATCCGCTTTCTGCGCGGCAACGTCAACACGCGGCTGGCCAAGCTCGATGCAGGTGAGTACGACGCGATCATCCTCGCGGCAGCCGGTTTGATCCGCCTGGGCTTCGAAGACCGCATCACCTCCGCCATCAGCGTTGAAGACAGTTTGCCCGCAGGTGGGCAGGGCGCCGTGGGGATCGAATGCCGTACCGCCGACAGCGAAATCCATGCATTGCTCAAGCCGCTTGATCACCACGACACCGAAGTGCGCGTCACCGCCGAGCGCGCCCTGAACAAACACCTCAATGGTGGCTGCCAAGTGCCTATCGCGTGCTATGCCGTGCTCGAAGGTGAAAACCTATGGCTTCGTGGCCTGGTGGGTGACCCCGATGGCGGCACTCTGCTGACTGCCCACGCGCGTGGCCCGCAGCGGGATGCCGCAGCGCTGGGGGTCCAGGTGGCAGAAGCGCTGCTGGATAAGGGCGCTGGGGCGATTCTGCAAAAAGTCTACGGCGAGGCCGGCCCGCAATGACCGACTGGCGAGTGCTGCTGACGCGGCCTGCCGAGGAGTCGATGGCCCTGGCGGCGTCGCTGTCCGACGCCGGAATCTTCAGCAGCAGCTTGCCCTTGCTGGATATCGAGCCTCTACCCGTCACCCCTGAGCAGCAGGCGGTCTTCCAAGACCTTGGCCGCTACTGCGCGGTCATCGTGGTCAGCAAGCCGGCCGCGCGCCTGGCCCTGAAACAGTTGACCCAGCGGTGGCCAACGTTGCCGTGGTTCAGCGTGGGCGCCGCAACCGCTCAAGTGCTGACCGATCACGCAATCCACGTTCATTACCCGCAAACCGGAGACGACAGCGAGGCCTTGCTTGAACTGCCTGCGTTGCGCGAGGCTATCGCATGCCCCGACGCCCATGTGCTGATCCTGCGGGGCGAGGGTGGACGCGAGCTGCTGGCGGAGCGTTTGCGCGAGAGAGGTGCTAGTGTCGACTACTTGGAGTTGTATCGCCGGTTCCTCCCGACCTACGACGCTGGTGTATTGGTGCAGCGCATCCAGTTGGAACGCTTGAACGGGTTGGTGGTCAGCAGTGGGCAGGGTTTTTTGCACCTGCAAACCCTGGCAGGCACTGATTGGCCGAGGGTGGCACAGCTGCCGTTGTTCGTGCCCAGCCCGCGAGTTGCCGAAATGGCGCGGGCGGCCGGCGCAGAAAAAGTGGTGGATTGTCGCGGTGCGAGCGCCGCGGCTTTGTTAGTGGCGTTGCGTGGTACTGCCCTCTGAGGCGGGCTGCCCCCACTCTCTGATACGCAAAGGACGGATACGTGAGCGAAACAGCCTTGCCTAAAGATGAAGCCCAACCCGCACTTGATGCGCCGGTTGAGTCAACGGTCCCCGCGCCGCGCCGTGGCAACGGCCTCGCAATTGTCGCCCTGTTACTAGGTGCTGCCGGCGTTGCCGTCGGCGGTTGGGGGGTCTGGCAGGTCCGCGCCTTGCAGGCCAGCAGCCAGCAACAGCTGGGACAGGTGCAGACGCTGGACGATCAAGCCCAGTCCCTCAAGCAAAGTCAGCAGCAGCTGGCCGCGCGCCTGGCCCAGTTGCCGGCTGCGGACGAGCTGGAAGAACGCCGTCGCCTGGTGGCCCAATTGCAGGGCGATCAGCAGCGCTTGAGCCAACGTTTGGAAACCGTGCTGGGTGCCAGTCGGCAGGATTGGCGTCTGGCCGAGGCCGAGCACCTTATCCGTCTGGCGAGCTTGCGCTTGTCCGCCTTGCAAGATATCAACAGCGCCCAGGCGTTGGTCCAGGGCGCCGATGAGATTCTGCGCGAGCAGAGCGACCCAGGCTCCTATGCTGCCCGTGAGCAATTGGCCAAGAGCCTGGCCGCGCTGCGCAGCACCGAGCAGCCGGACCGCACCGGGCTGTATCTGCAATTGGCGGCCCTGCGTGACCAAGTGGTGCAGTTGGCGGCCATTGCCCCTGAATATCAGCTGACTGAACCTGCCTCTCAGGAGCTCTCGAGTGCCGACACGGACAATCGCTGGAGCCAGTGGTGGCAACAGATTTCGCGTTACTTCCGCATCGACTTCAACCCGGATGACAATATCCGCCCATTGCTGGCAGGCCAAGGTTTGAACCAGGTGCGCCTGGCCCTGAGCCTGGCCCTGGAGCAGGCGCAATGGGCGGCGCTCAATGGTGAGTCGGCGGTGTACAGCCGCTCCCTGGGCGAGGCGCGCAGCGTGTTGCAGGACAACTTCAACCAGGACAACCCACAGAGCAAGGCGATGCTGGCGCGCGTCGCCGAACTTGAGCCCAAGGCTGTCTCGGTCGTCACGCCGGACTTGGCCGCGAGCCTGGCGGCGGTGCAGGCCTATCTTGAACGTCGCCATTTGTCTGCCGACGAAGCCAAGGCGGCGGCCAAGCCTGCCGCTACGTCGGCGAAGCAGGAGTAGAGCCGATGAAGCGTTTCTACGTGATCCTGGTCCTGACCATTGCAATCGCCCTGGCGCTGGCAGTCGGCATTTCGAAACACACCGGCTACGTGCTGATTACCTATCCTCACGTACTGCATTACGAATCGAGCCTGTGGGCGACCTTGGTGGCGGTGTGTGCCATCGGCCTGGCGATCTACCTGATTCGTGTATTGCTAAGCCTGGTCACTACGTCCGGTGGCGTGATCAATCCGTGGTCGCGGCGCAACCGCAGCCGCCGCGTGCAGATCGCCATCGAACAGGGCCAGATGGACCTGGCCGAAGGTCGCTGGGCCAGTGCCGAACGTCACCTGCACCGCGCCGCAGAGGCTGAGCGCCAACCCTTGCTGTATTACCTCGGCGCGGCCCGGGCGGCAAATGAGCAGGGGCGCTATGAAGAGTCGGACGGTTTGCTGGAGCGTGCCCTGGAGCGTCAGCCCCAGGCCGAACTGGCGGTCGCTTTGAGCCATGCGCAGCTGCAACTGGACCGTGGCGACACGGACGGCGCGCTGACCACCCTGCAGGCAATGCACGAGCGTCATCCCCATAACGCCCAACTATTGCGTCAGTTGCAACGCCTGCATCAGCAGCGGGGCGATTGGTCTGCGGTGATCCGCCTGCTGCCCGAGTTGCGCAAAGATAAAGTGCTGCCTGCCGGCGAACTGGCGGAGCTTGAGCGGCGCGCCTGGGGTGAAAACCTGACGTTGGCGGCTCAGCGCGAAGAGCAGGGAGAAGCCGGTTTGCAGTCCCTGGAGCGCGCCTGGCAGCAACTCACATCCGCTCAGCGCCAGGAGCCGCAGTTAGTCCTGGCCTATGCCGAGCAGCTGCGCCAACTGTGTGCCGATGCGAAGGCGGAGGAGGTGCTGCGCGGCGCGCTCAAGCGCGGTTATGACAGTCATCTGATCCGGCTTTACGGTCTCTTGCGTGGCGGTGATCCGGCGCGGCAGTTGAAATTTGCCGAAGGTTGGCTCAAGGACCATCCCGGCGATGCCAGTCTGTTACTGACGTTGGGCCGTTTGTGTCTGCAAAACAGCCTGTGGGGTAAAGCGCGGGACTATTTGGAAAGCAGCCTTCAGGTTCAGCGCAATCCAGAGGCCTGTGCCGAGCTGGCGCGGTTGCTTGCGCAGTTGGGTGATACCGAGCGCAGCAATCAGTTGTTCCAGGAAGGCCTGGGGCTATTGGATAACCGCTTGCTGGCATCTCCGCTGCCAGTTCCTGCCCGCGTTTGATGTAGGAAAGGGTCGAGGGTTGGCTCAGATTCATCTGAGAGCCGGCCCTCGAATGCACCGTGGATAGGGCGTTTGAGGCATGTCGCGGCAAATTCCTACGCTCTGTTTCCAGGAATCTTCTATCTTGTGGCGGGATTTCCCTACGCTTTCACGGAATTGCCTGCTCCATCACGTATTGAAACGGGTCAGGCGTTTCCTCTACCGTAACGACCCATCTCCTGCGGTGCGGATAAAGCATGTCTTTGGCCCCTTCACGCTCCTTGTTTTTCCTTGCATTCATGGCGGGTGCGCTGACGTTGGGCGCGTCCTTTTACCTTGAGTTCGGTGCGTCGTTACGCCCGTGTTTCCTTTGTCAAATGCAGCGGGCGTTCCTCGCCGCATTCACGCTGATCAATCTGGTCGCTGCCCTTCACAACCCTAAACGCTTTGCCATCTACCTGTATGGCCTGGCGAGCATGGCGTGCGCGTTACTGGGCGCCATTACCGCGGTGCGCCAAGTGCTGCTGCAAAATGCCGCACCGGAGCAGGCTGCGGACTGCTGGCCCAGCCTGAGCCACATGCTCGAAAATCTATCGCTCTGGCAGGCGTTGCAACTGACGGTCAAGGGCACGGTGGACTGTGTGGAAATCAGCTGGACACTGTTTGACCTGAGCCTGCCGGAGTGGAGCCTGCTGTTCTTTATCGGCATGCTGATCCTGGGTGTCATGCAGTTTTCACGGTTGTTTTCCAGTCGGCGCTTAAGCCCGGCCCGGCATTGAATCGAGTTCGTAGTTCGTAGGATGGGATTAAACACTTGTATGAACTTTCTCTCCTGCGTACCTTGAAGCCATAGTCATGCGGGCATAATCTGGCCCGCACGTGTTATCGAAACCGTTTGTCAGAGTCGGCCTCGTCCCGCAGTTGTTTCATCTTTGAAGTGTTGTGCGGGCATCAGGCGGCAGCGCCCCTATTAGGGAAGAGAGATCATCATGCTGGAAAGTTGTCAGAATGCTCAGGAACGCTGGGGTGGGGTGCACAAGCTGATCGATAGCTGGTTGAAGGCACGTCATGAACTGGTTCGGGCTTTTGATGCTCTCGGCGCAAAGCCCGAAGCATTGGCCGAGAATCGCGAACCGCTGCAGGATTTCTGTGGTGTTTTGGTGGACTACGTGTCAGCCGGGCATTTCGGTGTGTACGAGCAGTTGACGAAAGAGGCAGAAGCTTTCGACGATCAGCGTGGTCTGGACCTGGCCGATACGATTTACGCGCGCATTGATGTCATCACTGAGAAGCTGCTGGCCTTCAACGACCTGTGTGATCAAGGTAAGTGTGTTGCTGAGAAATTCAAGGAGCTAGGTGGTCTGCTTCATGAGCGTTTCGAGCTGGAAGACTGCCTGATCGAAGTCCTGCATAACGCCCACAAGGAAGAGCCTGCCACTCAGGCTTGAACCTTGGCGATGAACTCAAAAACGGTGCGCACAAGGCACCGTTTTTTATTGGGTCAATGACGAGTACCGAGCAATTCGATCTCGAATACCAAAGGCGTATAAGGCGCAATCAGCTCTCCGGCACCGTCGGCACCATAAGCCTGTGCCGACGGAATCACCAGGCGCCATTTCGCACCCACCGGCATTTGCTGCAGCGCGCTGCTCCAACCGCTGATGACACTGTCCAGGCGAAACCATTGGGGCTGTGTGCTCTGGTCGAACACCGTGCCATCAGGCAGGCGACCTACGTACTTCACTTGAACCTGATCATTCGGCCCCGGCTTATCGCCACTACCTGGCGCAAGCTCGGTGAGCAAGATGCCATCCGCCAATTCGCGTACGCCCTTCGCCGACTTTTCCTGGGTCAAAAATTGCTGTTCGGTCGCCAGTGCTCTTTCGCTCTGAGGCGCCTGCGCGTCGGCTTCATTTTTCGCTTCGTGCTGGGCAAGAATCTGCTTGATGCGTGCGTTATCCAACGCCAGCGGTTTACCTTGATAGGCTTGCTTGAGGCCTTCGATCAATGCCTGGATCTGCAGGTCAGGGACTTCCTCACGCAGACGTTCACCGAGGCTTGCGCCGAGGCTGTACGCGAGGTCGTGCTGGTCCTGTTCGGTCGTCTTCGCAGGCGATTGTCCGCTCGCATTGGCAACGGAGATCGCCAAGCCGAGCACAAGTAAAAGGTAACGCGACATGGGTATTCTCCCGCCGAAAGTGCGACGGATTATGCCAGTGTGAATGGGTAAAAAGTGCCGCGCATTTTGGTTATCTGAATAAGAATGCTCGTACGTTGCAACGCAAGCCAAACGATACTGTCAACATGCCCTAGCGGCGGTAAGAGCAGAGGGCTAGTATGAGCCGCACCCACGTCAGCCAGGAGGTAAACCATGTCGGCCAAACAGAAGCCTGTTAATACCCCGTTGCACTTACTCCAACAACTCTCGGGCAGCCTGCTCGAACACCTGGAAAGCGCTTGTTCCCAAGCCTTGGCCGACGCAGAAAAACTGCTCGCCAAACTTGAAAAACAGCGCGGTAAAGCGCAAGAAAAGCTGCACAAATCCCGCACCAAATTGCAAGACGCCGCCACCGCCGGCAAGGCCAAGGCGCAAGCCAAAGCCAAAGACGCCGTCAAAGAACTTGAAGAGTTGCTGGACGCTCTCAAGGATCGCCAGGCTGAAACACGCAACTACATTTCCCAACTCAAAAAAGATGCCCAGGAAAGCCTGAAACTGGCGCAGGGCGTTGGTCGTGTGAAAGAAGCTGTAGCCAAGGTGCTGGGTGCGCGTGCACCTGCAAAAGCTGCCGCGGCGAGCGCTGCGAAAAAGCCGGCTACCAAAGCTGCCGTTGCGAAACCAGCCGGTAAGCCACGTGCTAAAACGGCTGCCGTGAAACCAGCCGCCAAGCCAGCGACTAAAATCGCTGCCGCGAAACCAGCCGCCAAGCCAGTTGCTAAAACGGCTGCTGCGAAACCGGCCGCCAAGCCAGCGGCTAAAACCGCTGCCGCGAAACCAGCCGCCAAGCCAGCGGCTAAAACGGCTGCCGCGAAACCAGCCGCCAAGCCAGTTGCTAAAACGGCTGCTGCGAAACCAGCCGCCAAGCCAGTTGCTAAAACGGCTGCTGCGAAACCAGCCGCCAAGCCAGCGGCTAAAACGGCTGCCGCGAAACCCGCTGCCAAGCCAGTTGCTAAAACTGCTGCTGCGAAACCGGCTGCCAAACCAGCCGCTAAAACGGCTGCTGCGAAACCAGCCGTCAAGCCAGTTGCTAAAACGGCTGCTGCGAAACCAGCCGCCAAGCCAGCCGCCAAGCCAGCCGCCAAACCCGCTGCTGCGAAACCAGCTGCCAAGCCAGCAGCCAAACCCGCTGCTGCAAAACCAGCGCCAGCCAAACCAGCGACTCCGGCTACCCCTGCGGCCACCGCTCCAACTGCATCGGCCAGCAGCACGCCTGCACCGGTCGCGCCAAGCACCACCCCAACCAGCGCTTCCTAAGTGCTGGTGACCACGACGCGCAGCTGCTGCAGCGCGTCGCGGTCAAGGTTGGCGGCATCCTCAGTCGCCAGTCCTTCCAACCACCCCTGTTGAGCGGCGCCCTCGCTCGATGGCCAAGCCTTTGCCAGCGCCTCAAGGCGCATCAGCAATTGTCGTTCCGCATCCAGCTCCAGAGCTTTGATCCTTTCACGTAGCGCCGCTAACGGCTCATCCTGTTGCGCGATGACCCGCCATTGCACACGCACCTGCCGCAATGGCTCGATGACCTGCGCCTGCCAAGGCCTGGCGATCTGTTTGAGCGCCTGCATGCGTTCGGCTGTCAGCGCCACCCCTCGTTGGTCAAGCCAGGCCCCGCACAGCAGCAGGCACACATCCGCGCCTTGTTCCTGCAAGCGCAGGCAAGCGGTTTCGACGCCCGGGCGGGCGTAAGTCGAGATGGCAAAGCTCCACAGGTCAGCGCACATATTCACACCCAAGCCAGCGGCCAACGAAGCTGGTAGACTCCGCCGCCATTATGATCCGACTTCAAAGCCTAACATTACAGCGTGGCCCGCAACGTCTTCTTGAAGACGCCGAGCTGACCCTGCACGCCGGTCACAAAGCCGGCCTGATCGGTGCCAACGGCGCCGGCAAATCCACGTTGTTTGCCCTGTTGCTGGGTGAGCTGACCCCGGATTCCGGGGACTGCCTGCTGCCGGCCGACTGGCGCATCGCCCACATGCGCCAGGAGATCGACACCCTGGACCGCATCGCGATCGACTACGTGCTCGATGGCGACTTGCGCCTGCGTCAGGTGCAACATGACCTGGCCGAGGCCGAGAAAGCCCAGGACGGCGCCGCCCAGGCCCGCCTGCACTCAGAGCTGGACAGCGCCGACGGTTATACCGCCGACGCCCGCGCCCGCAAGATGCTGGCCGGCCTTGGTTTTACCAATGAGCAGATGGATCGCCCGGTCGCTGACTTCTCCGGCGGCTGGCGCATGCGCCTGAACCTGGCCCAGGCACTGATGTGCCCCTCGGACCTGTTGCTGCTGGACGAACCGACCAACCACCTGGACCTCGATGCGATCCTTTGGCTGGAAGATTTCCTCAAGAGCTACCAGGGCACCTTGTTGCTGATTTCCCACGACCGGGATTTCCTCGACGCCGTGGTCGACAACATCGCCCACGTCGAACAGAAGAAAATCACCCTTTACCGTGGCGGCTACACCGCGTTCGAACGCGCACGTGCCGAGCGTCTGGCCCAGCAGCAACAGGCCTTCGAGAAGCAACAGGCGCAGCGTGCGCACATGGAAAGCTACATCGCCCGGTTCAAGGCCCAGGCCACCAAGGCCCGTCAGGCCCAGAGCCGGATCAAGGCATTGGAGCGCATGGAAGAGCTGTCGGCGGCCCACGTCGATTCGCCATTCGACTTTGTGTTCCGCGAGTCGGTGAAGATCTCCAGCCCCTTGCTGGACCTGTCCGATGCTCGCCTGGGTTACGGCGACAAGACCATCCTGGAGAAGGTCAAGCTGCAGCTCACGCCGGGCGCGCGTATCGGCCTGCTGGGGCCGAACGGCGCGGGTAAATCCACGCTGATCAAAAACCTGTCGGGCGAGCTCGAACCGCTGGCTGGCCGTTTGACCCGTGGCGAGAACACCGTGGTGGGCTACTTCGCTCAACATCAGTTGGACTCCCTGGACGCCAAGGCCAGCCCGTTGCTGCACCTGCAGCGCCTGGCGCCGACCGAGCGCGAACAAACCCTGCGCGACTTCCTTGGCGGCTTCGACTTCCGTGGCGCGCGCATTGATGAGCCGGTGCTGAACTTCTCCGGTGGCGAAAAAGCCCGTCTGGCTCTGGCACTCATTGCCTGGGACCGGCCGAACCTGCTGCTGCTCGACGAACCGACCAACCACCTGGACCTGGAAATGCGCCTGGCGCTGACCATGGCTCTGCAGGAGTTCAGCGGTGCAGTATTGGTGGTGTCTCACGATCGCCACTTGCTCAAGAGCACCACCGATAACTTCCTGCTGGTGGCCGATGGCAAAGTCGAAGAGTTCGATGGCGACCTGGACGACTACGCGCGCTGGCTGACGGATTACCGTCTGCGCAACGCGCCGGCCAGTAACACCCCGGTCAACCCGGACAAGACCGACAAGAAAGCTCAGCGTCAGGCGGCCGCCGCGTTGCGTCAGCAATTGGCGCCGCACAAGCGTGAAGCCGACAAACTGGAAGCCGAGTTGGGCAAGGTGCACGAGCGCCTGGCCAAGATCGAAGCCAGCCTGGGCGACAGCGCCGTCTACGAGGCCGCGCGCAAGGACGAGTTGCGTGACCTGTTGGCCGAACAGGCCAAGCTCAAGGTGCGCGAAGGACAATTGGAGGAAACCTGGATGGAAGCCCTCGAGGTGCTCGAAACCTTGCAAGCGGAGCTGGAGGCGCTGTCCTGATGGAAGCGTTGCAGCTGCCGCTACCGGCGCAATGGATCGAACCTGTTTGGATCGGTGTGCAAATCCTGCTGATCCTGCTGGCCGGTTACCTCGCCCAGCGCTTCGTCGCCAAGGGCCTGACTCGCCTGGGTGAACGCTATCCGTTCCCGCCGCAGTTATTGATGCCACTGCGTGGCGGTCTGCGCTGGCTGATCATGGGCAGTGCGCTGATTTTTGTGCTGGGCCGCCTGGGTGTGTCCGCGACGGTGCTGTGGACGGCGCTGTCGGGGTTTGTCGCGGTAGCGGCCGTGGCGTTCTTTGCCATGTGGTCGGTGTTATCCAACCTGCTCTGCGCGATTTTAATCTTCACCGTCGGGCCGTTTCGCCTGGGCGATATCGTCGAGCTGGTGGACACCGTCGACAAGCCCGGCGTAAAAGGCCGGGTCGTGGCGATCAACCTGCTTTACACCACACTGATCGAAGTGGAAGAGGCGGGCACCGACAGCGCCATCGTACAGGTGCCCAACAGCCTGTTCTTCCAGCGCTCGGTACGGCGTTGGCCCGGCACCCATGTGTTTCCGGGTGATCGCTAGTATTCACATCTTGTAAAAAACTATAGCCAGCCCTCGGTCGGCGGAGTTAGCTTAAGGCCACAACAGCAAACTCCCTTCCGAGGTGTGCAATGGCACTCGATACGTGGCTGGCCTTCTTCCTGGCCAGTTGGATCATCTCTCTGTCCCCTGGTGCCGGTGCCATCGCTTCGATGTCCAGCGGCCTGCAATACGGTTTCGTGCGCGGCTACTGGAACGCCATCGGCCTGCAACTGGGCCTGGCGATGCAGATTGCTGTGGTGGCCTGCGGACTGGGTGCCATTCTGGCGGCATCGTCTACCGCGTTTTATGCGATCAAATGGTTTGGCGTGGCGTACCTGGTGTACCTGGCCATCAAGCAATGGCGTGCATTGCCCATGGACATGACCGACGACGCGACCCCTCGTCCGGTCGGCAAGCCAATGGCGATGATGTTCCGTGGTTTTCTGGTCAACGCCAGTAACCCCAAGGCCCTGGTGTTCATGCTGGCGGTGCTGCCGCAGTTTGTGAACCCGCAGGCGCCGCTGCTGATCCAGTACCTGATCCTGGGTGCGACCATGATCGCTGTCGATATGATCGTGATGGCGGGGTACACCGGGCTGGCGTCGAAGGTGTTGCGTCTGTTGCGCACGCCGAAGCAGCAAAAACGCGTGAATCGCACGTTTGCCGGGTTGTTTGTTGGCGCTGCGGGCTTCCTCGCCAGCTTGCATCGCGCAACGGCGTAAAGGACCAAAACGAATCAAACCGTGGGAGCTGGCGTGCCTGCGACGAGGCTGTCGCGGGCAAGCCAGCTCCCACATTGGTATTGCGTGAAGAATGAAATCGCGGCCTAGCGCAGAATCTTCGGCGCTTCATCCCGTGGCAGATTGTTGCGCAACATTGGCTGGCCGGGGTCCTGGTAGCCGCCGCCCAACTGCTCTGCCAGCTGCCGCGCCACGTCCTCACCCAAGGCTTTCGACACTTCCTTCACCACCCGCGGGCGATTGAGGCTCACGCGTACGTCGCGGCTGTTCACCAGTTTCGTGTCCTGGCCTTCGCCCATGGCGGTAAACGCCGAGGTGATTTCGAAGGTGCGCGTGTTGATCAGGCTGAAATCCGCCACCAGGGTCAGGCCCAGCACCGCCGAGTAGCTGTTGGTGTGGTCCAGGGCGTTGATGTCCTGAGTGAAGTCTATGTCCGACAGCGTGCCGAACAGCACGTAGTCCGCGCCCTTGAAGTTGCCGGCCTTGATGCGTTTGATCACGTCATAGACGTCACCCTTTGCATCGGCGGTGTAGGGCGTGCCCTGCACCAGCTGGAACTGGCGTGACTTGAGGATCTCGCCCTTGATATCACCGCTGAACTTGCGTAGCTCGGTCTGCTCGATGTAGCTGGTACGGCTTTCGTACTCGCTGTAGTTCGAGGCACCGCTTGCGTGGTAGGCGCTGGCCTGGAAATTGTTGCTGGCCGAGACCTGGTGAATGTATTCCTCGACCCGCGCCTCGTAGGCCAGGTCGGTCACTGCGATCTTCGGTGCGGCCGACACGCCGAAGGCGCACAGCAGACCGATCATGCCAATCCATGCACGCATTGCTTAGCGCTCCGTGGTTTTGCGGATTTCTTTTTCGTCCATCCATTCGGCCAGGCCGCTCTCGACGTCGATCAGCTGCAGGCTGAACTTGTAGAACACGTCCTTGTAGTCCGAACTGCGTTTGACGATGGAGCTGATGGAGCCTTCCAGGCGGTACTTGGCCGCGACCATGTTGCCGGTCTTGTTCACGGTGGACTTCTTGTACAGGCCGCTCTGGTTCTGCAGCTTGAGCTGGTCGACCTGGCTTTGCATGTCGGTGTTGTCACTGGCGAAGCGCGCGGTGCCGGTCTTCATCAGTTGGGTTTTGATCGAGGTAGTGATCTCGCGGGTGTCGATGTACTCGCTGGTCTTGTTCTTCACGTCATACACCTGGACCACCGGGCGGCCTTGCAGGATGCCGGACTGGGCCAGGGAGCGGGTCATGCTTTCGGCGATCATCTGCAGGTCGGTGGAACCGAACTCGTTGGTCACTGTTTCCACGGCCTTGGTGTCACCGTAGTTAATGTTCTTGCTGCCCAGTACCGGCGAGGTATTGGCGCAACCGCTGGCCAGGACGGCGACGACGGCGAGGATCGAGAAGCGTGCAAACATGGGGAAATCTCTCTGGCGCTTAAGTGGGGGACGGCTCAAGGGGTTTTGACTTCAAGGCGGAAGTCCGCCGCCTGCGGCAAATTGGCGATGGCCGGCAGGAACGTCGCTTGGTTGGCGTACAGGTTCAGCACTTTCCAGGTGTCCTCGTCGCCTACCGGGAAGCCGTCGGCGCCCAGCCAGGCGAAGCGGTAATACAGCGTCTGGTTGCTGCTGGTGATGTTGCTCAATTGCACCTTGGCCGTGAGGAAGCCGTTCTCGCGCGCAACGCGGATGGCGCCGACGGCGATGCCTTTGAACTTGCCCATCACCACGATTTTGCTGGCGGCACTGCCAGGCTCCGGTGGCGGCGGGGTGGCACAGCCGGCGAGCAGAACCAGCGCCAGGGCGCCGAGGATGAAATGACGCATAGCGCGCTCCTTAAGGTTGTTTGAGGGTGGCGATGGCCTGTGGCGTGGTGCTCGGCACCACATGGGCTGCCAGGCCGCCGGTGAATACTTGGTTGCCGACCACGCGCAGGGTGATCACTTGGTAGCGCTGGTCGGCCTTGACCGTCACCAGCGTGCCGCCCAAGGCGTTGGGCAGGCTGACCTGATGCTCGCCGTGCTTGAGGCGCAGGCGGGTCACTTGGGTCATGTCCGGCAGGGTGCGCCAGGTACGGGTGTCGGCGCCTTCGGTCACGGCCGAGGCGATCCCCAGCACCAGGCCGGCCATAGGGTTGGTTTTGTTCAGGTTGTTCTGCGCCACGCCACGGGTGACCGCACGCACAGTGGTGCGCAGGATGATCCCCGGCATGTCATCGCGCAGGGCGCGGCGCGACATGGCCGTGGTGCTGTTGAGGGCGGTGAGGTTCTGCTGCTGACCGTCAATGCCGATCTGGGCGAAGCTGGCGGTGGAGGTGTCGGCCTTGATTACCGGGAACGACAGCGGGGTGATCACCAGGTTGCCGTTGATCGGGATCGGGATCGGCAGGCGGATCGAGTCGCGGGCCGGCGCCAGGCCGCTCTGCACCACGATCAGCACCTCGGTTTCATTGGCGCCGACCTTGGATTTGTCCAGGTCCCGCAGGGCCTTTTCCAGCAACGGTGTATTGGGGCGCAGCTCAGCGGCCTTGCGATAGCCGGGGGCGGCCAGGTCTTTTTCGCCCAAGGCTTCGTAGACGAAGCCAGCCAGGTAATGGCTGAACGCACTTTGGTAGCTGTTTTTGAGGCCAACCACTTCCGGCGCGTTGAGGGCTTCGACCGGGTAGCCGCTCAGGTCTTTCATCTGAGTGGTGACGCCTTCGCGCTGGGCTTCATCCTCGCGCTTGAGGTATTCCTTGTCGCGCAGGTCGGCGATCACGGCCTCGCGTTCATGGGTCTTCTTGATCTCGGTGCGTGCGCCGTCGAAGTCATTCAAGGCCAGCAGGTTCAAGGCCATCTGCGTGGTCAACATGACTTTTTCGTAGTCGTAGCCTTCGTAGCGGCGCACCTTGTCGTTGGCCAGGAAGCTGCCGAACTGGGCGAGGTACTTTGCGCTATCGAACTTGACCGACTCTTCCCATTTGTAGACTTGCAGGTCGGCGCTACGCCAGGCGGTCTGGCTGCCGGTCAGGTCGCCCTTGGCCCGCAGCAACTCGCCCTTTTCGAAGAAATACAGCAGGTCTTTGTCTTCGCCGGTGTTGTTCTTTTCCAGCAGGGTCAGGGCGGCGTCGACATTGCCGGTGGCCAGTTGCTGGTTGGTGGCTTGCAGCTCGGTGTCGTAGCTGCGGAACATCGAACAGCCGGAGAGCAACGTCACCGCTGCGAGCGCGAGCGGAGTTAAGGCGCGAAATGCCATGTGACTTCTTCCCTGAAAGTGGTCAACCGTTATGTTGATTCCTCATGAACGCGAGGAACGAAATTCCCTTTCGCACTAACAGGGCGCAGCATTATAGGCGCCGTTGCTGGCTAAACAATGGCTTTTTGCTGTGATGTGATTGGCAAAAGTGCCATTACCTGGTCTGCAAGCTCTGCGCTTTTAAACCCGCCAACTCACTTACGCCTTGAGTCAAAGTCGTTAAACCTCAACAATGTGTTACTTCTTGTTTCCCTTTGAGATTCATTCATGACTGCCCCCTTCCGTTTTCTCGCCTGGCTGATATTGCCGGCGATGATGTCGTGCAGCGTCAACCTGATGGCCGCAACTGCCGAGGGCGCCCCGCAGGCCCTGCATTTGCTGGACTACATTGGTGCCGATTACCCACCGACGGTGCAAGCGGGCAAGGTTATCGATGACTCGGAATACCGCGAGCAGGTGGAGTTTCTCGGGGTGTTACAGGGGCTGGTGGCGGATTTGCCGCAAAAGCCTGAGCGCGCCGAGTTGGTCAAGGGCGTCGACGAACTGCTGGCCGCGGTCACCGCTCGCCAGGACGGCGCGACCGTCGCGCGCCAGGCCCGCCAATTGGGTGCCAGGTTGGCGGTGGCGTATGAGGTCAGCCAGGCCCCGGCCATCACGCCTGATCCAGCGCGGGGTGCACCGCTCTACGCCCAGCATTGCTCGGTGTGCCACGGCACGACCGGTGCGGGTGATGGCCCCGCAGGCGTGGGCCTGACGCCGCCGCCAGCCAATTTGCGCGATGCCGCACGGCTGGACCGCCTGAGCCTCTACGCGATCTATAACACCTTGGGCCTGGGCGTCGAAGGCACCGATATGCCGTCCTTCGCCGACCAACTGGACGACCGCCAGCGCTGGGACCTGGCCACCTACATCGCCGGTTTCACGGCCGACCCCACGGCGGCGAAAAGCGAGCAGTCCTTTAACCTTGCCGACCTGGCCCGCCAAACCCCAAATGAAGTGCTGGCCGCAGAAGGCCCCGCCGCCGCGGCAACCTTCCGCGCCCAGCGTGCGCAACCGCCGCAGGTCAAGCGTGGCCCTGCGCAGTTGCTCGACTACACCGCGACGACGTTGGACAAGAGCCTCGCCGCGTTCCGTAACGGCGAACACGAACAAGCCTACGACCTGTCCGTGGCGGCTTATCTGGAAGGCTTCGAGCTGGTGGAAAGTTCGCTGGATAACGTCGACGCCAACGTGCGCAAAGACACCGAAAAGGCCCTGATGGCCTACCGGCAGTCATTGCAGGACGGTTTGCCAATCGAGCAGGTGCAACAACGCCTGGACGTGGCCAAGGGCAAACTCAAAGAATCCGCCGGCTTGCTGGGCAGCGACGGCTTGAGCTGGTCGCTGAGCTACATCTCGGGCCTGCTGATCCTGCTGCGTGAGGGCCTGGAAGCGATTCTGGTGCTGGCGGCGATCCTCGCCTTCCTGCGTAACACCGGCCAGCAGTCGGCGGTGCGCAGCGTCAACGTAGGATGGGGCCTGGCGCTGTTGGCCGGTTTGGCCACCTGGGCGTTGGCGGCATACGTGATTGACGTGAGCGGCGCCCAGCGCGAATTGCTTGAAGGCTGCACCGCGCTGTTCGCCAGCGTGATGGTGCTGTGGCTGGGGGTGTGGATGCACGACCGCCGCCATGCCGCCGCTTGGCAGGACTACATCAAGAGCAGCCTTGTGGGCGGCGGCGGGCGTTTTGGTTTCGCCGTGCTGGCGTTCTTCTCGGTGTACCGCGAGCTGTTCGAAGTGATCCTGTTCTACGAAACCCTGTGGCTGCAGGCCGGCCCCGCCGGGCACAACGCGGTGCTGGCCGGTGGCGCCACCGCACTGGTGCTGCTGGTGGGTCTGGCCTGGGTGATTTTGCGGGGCTCGGCGAAGCTGCCGCTGGCGTTGTTCTTTGGGATCAACGCGGCCTTGTTGTGCGCTCTGTCGGTAGTGTTCGCCGGGCATGGCGTCAAGGCGTTGCAGGAAGCGGGCATCTTCGGCACACGACCGGTGGCGTTCTTTGACTTTGACTGGCTGGGCATCCACGCCGACGCCTATTCGTTGAGCGCCCAGGCCGTGGCGATCCTGGCGATTGTGGTGCTGTACGGTCGCAGTCGCCTGGCCGAAAAGCGGCGCGTGGCGGCATGACCATGCGGGTATGGATCGATGCCGACGCCTGCCCGCGGGCGGCCAAGGATCAGGTGGTGAAGTTTGCCCTCAAGCGCCAATTCGAGGTGGTGCTGGTGGCCGGGCAAAGCCAGATCAAGCCGAGCTTTACCTGTGTGAAGCTGATTGTGGTGCCCAGCGGGCCGGATGCCGCGGATGATTACCTGGTGGAGCACGCGGTTCCTGGCGAGCTGGTGATCTGCAGCGACGTGCCCTTGGCCGACCGCTTGGTGAAGAAGGGCGTTACCGCCCTCGATCCTCGCGGCAAGGAATTCAGCCCCGCAAATATGAGTGAGCGTCTGGCGGTGCGTAACCTGTTTACCGACCTGCGCGAACAGCGCCAGATGGGCGGTGGTCCACCGCCCCATGGGGAGAAGGACAAACAGGCATTTGCCAACGCGCTGGACCGCATTCTCACCCAGTTGATGCGCCCGGCCTGAGCCCCGTGGTGAGCGAGCTCGCCTCGCGCACCACAATTTATTGCTCTGTCCGTTGATCAGTCATTTTCGTGGGTCAGTTCTAACACTCGATCCACCAGCTTGTTGATCCCGGATGCAACTTCGCCGATGTTCTTGCCGAGCATGTAGGCCGGCGTGCTGACCAATTTGCGCGCCGTATCTTCGACGATGTCCTCAACCGTGGCTTCCTGGTGAATGGCGCCCATCTTATCCAGCGCGGCGGCGGTGTCGGCACAGTTGCCGATGGTGCAGGTCACGCCCGGACCATAGATCTTCGCGGCCAGGGCCGGTGAAATGCAGATCAGCCCCACCGGCTTGCCCGCCTCGGCAAAGGCTTCGGCCAGCGCCAATACCTGCGGGTTGACGCTGCAACCGGCGCCTTCCACGGCAAAGTTCGACAGGTTCTTGGCCGCGCCAAATCCACCAGGCACGATCAGGGCGTCAAAGTCTTCGGCATTGGCCCGGGCGATGTCTTTCACCTCGCCACGGGCAATGCGCGCCGATTCCACCAGCACGTTGCGCGACTCGGGCATCTCTTCGCCGGTCAGGTGGTTGATCACGTGTAACTGCGCAATGTCGGGGGCAAAGCATTGGACCTGGGCGCCGCGTTGATCCAGGCGCAGCAGGGTGATCACGCTTTCGTGGATTTCTGCGCCGTCGTACACGCCGCAGCCGGAAAGGATCACTGCAATCTTTTTGCTCATGGGCATTTCTCCTGAAGTCTTGGCGTTAAATGTCTACTAATTTGTAACCTGTTGCCAATGGGATCTCCTACCGCTGCACCTACTCTTGATGTCACAAAAACAGACCGGACCAGCCCATGGACTTCGTGCCTTATGCGGTACCGTTTTTCATCGCCCTGATCGTGGTGGAACTGCTCGCCGATCGTTGGCGCGGGCAGCGCAACTACCGGGTCGCGGATGCCATCAACAGCCTCAGCACCGGCGTGCTGTCCACCACCACTGGGTTGTTGACCAAGGGTGTGGGGCTGCTGACCTACGCATTCGCCCTTAAACACCTGGCCGTCATCGAACTGCCTGCCCGGAGTGTCTGGACCTGGGTGTTCGCCTTCGTGCTCTACGACTTCTGCTACTACTGGCTGCATCGAATGGGCCACGAGCGCAATATCCTGTGGGCCGCGCATTCGGTGCATCACCAGAGCGAGGACTACAACCTCAGCACTGCCCTGCGCCAGACCAGCACCGGCTTTTTGCTGAGCTGGATCTTCTACCTGCCCCTGGCCGTGCTCGGCGTACCGCTGGTGGTGTTTATCAGCGTGGCCTCGCTCAACCTGCTCTATCAATTCTGGGTACATACCCGCCACGTGCCCAAGCTCGGCTGGTTCGAGTGGTTCTTCGTTACGCCGTCCAATCATCGGGCCCACCATGCACAGAACGCTCTTTACATGGATCGCAACTACGGCGGGGTGTTCATTCTTTGGGATCGGCTGTTCGCAACCTTCCAGGAAGAAGACGACAACGAACCGGTGATTTTCGGGGTAACCACCCCGTTGGCCAGTTGGAACCCGCTGTGGGCCAACCTGCAGTTTTATGCGCAGCTGTGGAGTGATGCGCGGCGCACCGAACGCTGGTGGGACAAGTTGCGCATCTGGTTCATGCGCACCGGCTGGCGCCCGGCGGACGTGAGGGAACGGTACCCGCAGGCCAAGCCGGACTTGAGCCAGTTCCGCAAATTTGACGTGCCGCTGGAGGCGCGCCAACAGGTGTATATCGCGCTGCAGTTTGCCGTGTATGTGGGGTTTGGCAGTTATTTGATGAATGCTGGCGAGGGGTTGCCCACCGCAGCGCTGGTGGTGGGCTGGAGCGTGATGGCGCTGGGGTTGTTTACCTTGGGCGTGGCCCTGGAGAACCGGCCATGGGCGCTGAAAGCCGAGCTGACACGCCTGGCGCTGAATGTGCCGCTGGTGTGGCTGGCGCCGCTGGTTGGGCTGTGGCCGGCCAGCCATGTGGGCTGGCTGGCCCTGCTGAGTTACAGCCTGCTCAGCCTGATCGGCCTCTACAGCTGTAGAAGCCGGTTTACTCGACGGGTGTCTTAGGCGCTTGGACCGCGGCCTGCTCGGCCGCGAGCTGGGCCTTGGCATCGGCACAGGCCTGGCGTGCGATACGCGCATTCTTGAAGCGGCGGCGCAGCCACAGGCCGAAGCCCAGCAGCAGCAACGCGCCCAGCACCCACAGTTCGTACTTCTTGACGCTGCCAAGCATGCCTTCCAGCACGGCGCCGAAATGGTAGGCCGCAGCGCCCAGTGCCGCCGCCCAGACCGCGGCGCCGATACCGTTGAGAATCAGGTAGCGCATCGGCGGATAGCCGGACAGGCCGATCGCCACCGGCATCACGGTGCGCAGTCCATAGACGAAGCGGAAGCTCAGCACCCAGATATCCGGGTGTTTGCGGATATGTTCCAGGGCCTTGTCGCCCATCAACTGCCAGCGCGGCTTGCGCGCCAATAGCTTGCGCCCGTGCTTGCGCCCCATGTAGTACCAAAGCTGGTCGCCGGCGTAGCTGCCGAAGAAGGCAACGACCACCACCAGGTTGATATCCATGTAACCACGGAACGCCAAGAAGCCTGCGAGAACCAAGATGGTTTCGCCTTCGAAGAAGGTGCCCAGGAAGAGGGCAAAGTAGCCGAAGTCATGCAGAAATTGTTGAAGCATGGTCTGGGTGCTGGCGAAATGAACGCGCAGCCTACGCCTTCGTGAACATTCATGAAAGTATCGAGATGTGTCACGAAGTGAACATTTCCTACAGAAACGACGAATGCGACTACAGGTCGCATCGATAAACACAACTGTCATTCTTTCGTCATAATGACCGCTTATAACTGCAACGCTCGCCCGTAAACCCGGGCTCAGGAGTCTGTCGTGAGCTTTACCCCAGCCAATCGCCTGTTTCCCGCCACCCGTCTGCGTCGCAACCGCCGTGATGATTTTTCTCGCCGTCTGGTTCGTGAAAACGTACTGACGACGAACGATCTGATTCTGCCGGTATTCGTGCTGGACGGTGAAAATCGGCGTGAAGCGGTTGCGTCAATGCCGGGGGTCGAGCGTTTGACCATTGATTTGCTGCTTGAAGAAGCGGCGGGCTGGGTCGAACTGGGGATTCCAGCGCTGGCCCTGTTCCCGGTCACGCCGTCTGAACTCAAGTCCCTGGATGCGGCCGAAGCGTGGAACCCGCAAGGCATTGCCCAGCGCGCCACCCGCGCGCTGCGCGAGCGTTTCCCGGAGCTTGGGGTGATCACCGACGTGGCGCTGGACCCGTTCACCACCCACGGCCAGGATGGCATCCTCGACGAAGACGGCTATGTTCAGAACGACATCACCGTCGACGCACTGGTCAAACAGGCCTTGTCCCACGCCGCTGCGGGCGCCCAGGTGGTGGCACCTTCGGACATGATGGACGGCCGCATCCAGGCGATTCGCGAAGCCCTGGAAGTGGCCGGCCACGTCAATGTGCGGATCATGGCCTATTCGGCCAAGTACGCCAGCGCCTATTACGGCCCGTTCCGTGATGCGGTGGGCTCGGCCCTGAACCTGGGCAAGGCCAACAAGGCCTCGTACCAGATGGACCCGGCCAACAGCCAGGAAGCCCTGCACGAAGTGGCAGCCGACCTGGCTGAAGGCGCTGACATGGTCATGGTCAAGCCGGGGATGCCGTACCTGGACATCCTGTGGCGGGTCAAAGATGAATTCAAGGTGCCGACCTTTGTCTATCAGGTCAGCGGCGAATACGCCATGCACATGGCTGCAATACAGAATGGATGGTTGAGTGAAGGGGTGATTCTGGAATCCCTGACGGCCTTTAAACGTGCGGGGGCTGATGGCATTCTGACTTATTTTGCCGCCCGCGCCGCCCAATTGCTTAGAGAGCAACAATAGCCCTCACAGGAACACTCGATGAATACCGAAGGACTCTCCGAAGTGGCAGTAAAAGACGCTCATCCGGTGGTTGAACAAGTCGCCGAGACCCCGCCGGAGCTTGAGCCGGCTCCGCCTGTGGTGGTGGCCGAAGCGCCTGCGCCGGCCCCCGTCGCGGTGATTACCAACCTGGATGACAGCAGCCTGTACATCCACCGCGAGCTGTCCCAACTGCAATTCAACATTCGCGTGCTGGAGCAGGCGCTGGATGAGTCCTATCCGCTGCTCGAACGCCTGAAGTTCCTGCTGATCTTCTCCAGCAACCTGGACGAATTCTTCGAGATCCGCGTGGCCGGCCTCAAGAAGCAGATTACCTTCGCCCGTGAACAGGCCGGCGCCGACGGCCTGCAGCCGCACCAGGCCCTGGCGCGAATCAGTGAGCTGGTGCACGGTCACGTTGATCGCCAATACGCGATTCTCAACGACATCCTGCTGCCGGAACTGGAAAAACATCAGGTCCGCTTCATCCGTCGCCGTCATTGGACCACCAAGATCAAGACCTGGGTGCGCCGTTACTTCCGTGACGAGATCGCGCCGATCATCACGCCGATCGGCCTTGATCCGACGCACCCGTTCCCGTTGCTGGTGAACAAAAGCCTTAACTTCATCGTTGAGCTTGAGGGCATTGACGCCTTCGGTCGCGATTCGGGCCTGGCGATCATCCCTGCGCCGCGCCTGTTGCCACGGATCATCAAGGTACCGGAAGAGGTGGGAGGCGCTGGCGACAATTATGTGTTCCTGTCGTCGATGATCCACGCCCATGCCGATGACCTGTTCCAAGGCATGAAGGTCAAGGGCTGCTACCAGTTCCGCCTGACCCGAAACGCCGACCTGGCGCTGGATTCCGAAGATGTCGAAGACTTGGCGCGTGCCCTGCGCGGTGAGCTGTTCTCGCGGCGCTACGGTGATGCGGTGCGACTGGAAGTGGCCGACACCTGTCCGAAGCATCTGTCGGACTATCTGCTCAAGCAGTTCAATCTGGGCGAGACCGAGCTGTATCAGGTCAACGGTCCGGTAAACCTGACGCGCCTGTTCAGCATCACTGGCCTGGACAGCCATCCGGAGCTGCAATACAAGCCGTTCACCCCGCAGATTCCGAAACTGCTGCAAAACAGCGAGAACATTTTCAGCGTGGTCAGCAAGCAGGACATCCTGTTGCTGCACCCGTTCGAGTCCTTCACCCCGGTGGTTGACCTGCTGCGCCAGGCCGCCAAAGACCCGCATGTGTTGGCCGTGCGCCAGACCCTGTACCGCTCCGGTGCCAACTCGGAAATCGTTGACGCCCTGGTGGACGCCGCGCGCAACGGCAAGGAAGTCACCGCGGTGATCGAGTTGCGTGCGCGGTTCGACGAAGAATCCAACCTGCAACTGGCCAGCCGCCTGCAAGCGGCCGGTGCGGTGGTGATCTACGGCGTGGTCGGCTTCAAGACCCACGCCAAGATGATGCTGATTCTGCGCCGCGAAGCCGGTGAGATCGTGCGCTACGCCCACTTGGGCACCGGTAACTACCACGCCGGCAACGCCAAGCTCTACACCGACTACAGCCTGCTGACCTCGGACGACGCCTTGTGTGAAGACGTTGGCAAGCTGTTCAGCCAGTTGATCGGCATGGGCAAGACGTTGCGCATGAAGAAGCTGCTGCACGCACCGTTCACCCTCAAGAAGGGCATGCTCGACATGATTGCCCGCGAGACGCAGTTCGCCCTGGACGGCAAACCGGCGCACATCATTGCCAAGTTCAACTCGTTGACCGATCCGAAGATCATCCGCGCGCTGTACAAGGCCAGTCAGTCCGGTGTGCGTATCGATCTGGTGGTGCGGGGCATGTGCTGCCTGCGTCCTGGCATCGTCGGCGTGTCGCACAATATCCACGTGCGCTCGATCATTGGCCGCTTCCTGGAGCACACGCGGGTGTTCTACTTCCTCAACGGCGGCGAAGAGCAGATGTTCCTCTCCAGTGCCGACTGGATGGAGCGAAACCTCGATAAACGCGTGGAGACGTGCTTCCCGGTCGAGGGCAAGAAGCTGATCATGCGGGTCAAGAAAGAGCTGGAAAGTTATCTCACCGATAACACCCACAGCTGGAGTCTGCAGTCGGACGGCCGTTACGTGCGCAATACGCCGACCGGCAACCAAAACCCACGCAGCGCCCAAGCGACGTTGCTGGAGAAGCTGGGTAGCCCGATTCTGTCGGTGAACTGAAGCGGGCTCCAGTGTTTTGGCCGGCTTGTCTGTGTGGCGTGCCCGTGCACCCCGATGGTGAGTGAAGCCGTTGTGGTGTGCGGGCTTGCCCGCGCCGGGCTGCGCAGCGGCCCGCCCTCGCCACAACACGCCCGCCCGCACGTCCTGGTTTTTTAGCGCACGTTCAGTGTGAACCCCACCCGTGTCAGCCACTCCGCTTCCTGGCCGAAATCCGCCTGGGTCAGCTGGTTTTCATCCAGCCAGCCTTTGGGGAACATCACTTCCAGGCTGTCGCCATCGGCGCGCAGTTTGACCTGGGGCATTTCCTGGGTACCACGAATATGGTGGAACAGGATCGCAAAGCGCAGCAGGGCGCACAGGCGGATCAGCTTGATGCCGTCATCGCCGAATTCAGCGAATTTGTCCTTGGGGATATTGCGCCGATGGCCGCGCACGAGCAGCGCGAGCATCTGCTGGTCCTCCCGGGAGAAGCCGGCCAGGTCGGAGTGCTCGATCAGGTAGGCGCCGTGCTTGTGGTAATGGTAGTGGGCGATATCCAGACCCACTTCATGCACCTTCGCGGCCCAGCCCAGCAGCTCACGCCATACACCGTCTTGCAGGTCCCAGTCTTCGGCCACTTGGTCGAAGGCATGCAGGGCTTTGCGCTCTACGCGCGCCGCTTGCTCCAGGTCGACGTGATAACGCTCCATCAACGAGGTGAGGGTGCGTTCGCGCACGTCTTCATGGTGATGACGGCCCAGCAGGTCGTAGAGCACACCTTCACGCAGCGCGCCATCGCAGTGGTCCATGCGTTTGAGTTCCAAGGCGTCGAAGATCGCCTCCAGAATCGCCAGGCCCGCCGGGAAAATGGTGCGACGGTCGGGTTTGATGCCGTCGAAGTCGATTTTCTCGGCATCGCCCAGCTTGAACAACTTGCGCTTGAGCCACGCCAGGCCTTCGGCATTGACCTCCCCGGTACCGTGGCCGCCCGCCTTGAGGGCCAGGCCGATGGCACGGATGGTACCGGACGAGCCGATGGCTTCATCCCAGGTCAGGCGGTGCAGGGCGTGCTCGATGCTCATGATTTCCAGGCGCGCCGCGGTGTAGGCCTGGGCGTAGCGGGCCGGGGTGATCTTGCCGTCCTTGAAGTAACGCTGGGTATAACTGACGCAGCCCATCTGCAGGCTTTCACGCAGCAGCGGTTCGAAGCGTTGGCCGATGATGAACTCGGTGCTGCCGCCGCCGATGTCCGCCACCAGGCGTTTACCGGGGGTATCGGCCAGGGTATGGGACACGCCCAGATAGATCAGGCGCGCTTCTTCTCGGCCGGAGATGACTTCTACCGGGTGCCCGAGGATCTCCTCGGCGCGGCGGATGAATTCGCCGCGGTTACGCGCCTCGCGCAAGGCGTTGGTGCCCACAATCCGCACGGCACCCAGTGGCATGCCATTGATCAGTTGGGCAAAACGTTTAAGGCAATCGAGCCCGCGCTGCATGGACTCTTCATTGAGCTGGCGCGCGTCGTCTATCCCGGCTGCCAACTGCACTTTCTCGCCGAGCCGCTCAAGGATGCGGATCTCACCGTTCTGGGCCTTGGCCACGACCATGTGAAAGCTGTTGGAGCCCAGGTCTATGGCGGCGATCAGGGACAGATTCTTGGCTTGGGTTTGCGGCATGGTTTGGGGGTCTCGGTCGATAACCTGACCATCGTGCCACGATCGACCGCTGACGCCAACGCGTAGCGCTACGGGAATTTTTCTGAGCCTGGCTGTAGGGCGTTATTGCGGAAACTGTAGGTTGTCTTTTCGGGACACCGTTGAGTCCGTACAGGCATGAGTAGGAAAGTTTAACTTATTGCAGTTTTAAGGCTCGCTAAGATTATCCCCACAGGCTTGGGGTTTATGGTTTAGTTGTTTTTGTGTTTGGGACTACTGGGTTAATAAGTTTGGCCGACGTTTGTTTCTAATGGCTCTCACATGCATTGAAAGGTTGTCTTATTTTTTAATGGGCTCGTGAAACGTCAGACTGTGATCCGGCAATTCTGCCGTGGTGGTACTTATTTATGGCGTGTCACGCCAAGGTAAAAATAAATACGCCGGATAACTTTCAGTCACAGGTCAAATATGAAAAAAATTGTAGGGTTGACTCTCGGAGTTGTGTGCCTGGCTGCAGTGGTGGGTGCCCAGGCCTCCACCAGTGCCCAATTGGTGGTGAGAGGGACGATCACGCCCGCGTCCTGCAACCTCAGCCTGACCGGCAGCGGCATTATCGATTATGGCGTCATACGGTCCTCCGAGCTGTCGCAAACCGCATTCAATCCGCGCGAGGAGCGCGTCACCTCAGTGGCGATCAATTGCGGCAACACCCCCGCCAAGTTCGGCCTGAGTTTCAGCGACCTGCAGTCCGGCAGCAAGGTGTACGGCATTCTCGGTGCAGGCTATACCGAAGCGCAGAACTACGGGCTGGGCAGCGTGGGTACCAAGCGAACCGGTGGTTACTCGGTGACCCTCAGGGACCTGCGGTCTGTGGGGACGGTGCTTCATCCCATCACACGAGTGGGTGCGGGTACCTGGCAGAGCAGCGATGGAAAAGTCGCGCAGACACCGAGCCAATATTCCTGGCGTTCCGGCTCGTCTTTTTCGCCTGCATCGATCAGCCAGATGACGGGCACCATCGCCGTGAAAGCCGTGATCAACAAAGCGCAGGATCTGGACTTGAGCCGCGACATCGCCATGGATGGGCGCGCCACGTTGGTATTGAGTTACCTATAAACCACGGAACACAGCCGATAACGAAACCCTTCACTTCTTGTCGGCTGTTTTTACGTGGGTGTTTGAGCGTGTGTGGTCGGTTTTATACGAGCGGGGAAACGAAGTGCGTGCTTTTTTAAAGATAAGTAAGGCGCTGTTATCAAGTGCAAGTATGTGTCTCTGTTTTTCAACTATGGCAGTGGCGGACGGTATGCGTCCGGACACCACGCTGGTTATTCTTTATGAGGAACAGGGCGAAGCCACCATTAATGTAGAAAATACCGATGCGGGGCCGGCGCTTCTTTACTCTGTAGTAGAGGACGTGCCTGAAGATACCGAGCCGCTGCTTATTGTCACACCGCCCATCAGCCGTGTAGAGGCGGGCGACGTCCAGCTGGTCCGGTTCATCAGCACTTTGAAGGCGCCACTCAAAACCCAGCGATTGAAGCGTGTTTCCTTTGAGGGAATCCCTCAGGCCCGTGCCGCGGACGGTGCGACCATTGGTATCACGCTGCGGCAAAACCTGCCGTTGATCCTGCACCCCAAAGGCTTACCTCGGCATAACTCGCCATGGGAATTGCTCAAATGGGCACGCAACGGTGACCGTCTGAGCGTACATAACGACAGCGCGTATGTGGTCCGCCTGGCCTCCGAGGTGCAGTTGCTTCCCACACAGGGCGTGGCCTTGTTGCCGCGTACCTATCTATTACCGGGGGAAACCCTGACGGCAACGGTCGAAGGCCGCTTGGAGGGGGTGTCTGCAGTCGAGATACAACCGGCGACGGTTTACGGATTTTCGACCGACATCTTCCGTGCCTCGGTTGAAGCCAGTGGGGGGTAAGCGGTTCATGCAGAGAACCCGACAGCCATCCCCGCGCAATTCATCAACGTGCCGACCTACGCTGTTAGTCGGGCTTGCGACGTTGTGGGGGTTGCCAGGGCCTGTGCCTGCGCTGGAGCTGGGCGAAGGGTTTGACGTGGCGGCCCTGACAACCCATGGCATTGACCCGAAGGTCGCCGACTACTTTCGCAGTGCTGCGCGTTTTCGCGAAGGTGTCCAGGTGGTGGGGCTGCGGGTCAATGGCAACCCGCTGGGATTGGTGGATGCGCGGTTCGACTCTAACGGCCAGTTGTGCTTTACCCCGGGACTGCTTGCCAAAGCCGGGCTGGTGAAGCCCGCCGGGCGGCTCACTGAAGGTGCGACGCCGGGCCAGGCCTGTCATGACTTCCTGGGAGCCTTCCCCACGACGATGGTGCGATTGCGTCCTGGCTCCGACGAAGTGACGCTGGTGGTGCCCACCCAGTCCTTGCGCGAGCCCGAATGGGACGGGGGCAGCTTTGCCAGGGGAGGCTCGGCGGCGCTGTTCAACTATGACGTGTTGGGTTTTGACAGCCATTCGCAAAGTGGCTCCAGCCGGTTCCTGTCGGCTTATACCGAGGCGGGATTCAACCTGGGGGACTGGATAGTGCGCAGCCGCCAGTTGTATGTGTCCGACAACGGTGAGACACGTACCGAACACCTGTATGCCTATGCCCAGAGGGACATCGCCGCGTTGCAGTCAACGTTCCAGGCGGGGCAGTTGTCCAGCAATAACCCGTTGTTCGGTGGCGTGCAGTTCGCGGGTGTCCAGCTTTCTCCCGACGGCGTGTCGCGCGCCCCGGCCGGCAGCAACAATGTAGTGGTCGAAGGGGTGGCCCCGAGCCAGTCGCGCATCGAGGTGCGCCAATCCGGCGTCTTGATTCACAGCACATTGGTTCCCGAAGGACCGTTCAGGTTGACCGGTTTGCCGTTGCTCAATGGCACCAGTGACCTGCAGGTGAGTGTGATCGACGTGCGCGGTGCCAGGCGCAGCTTTGTTGTACCGGCGGCCTCGTTCCATGGGGCGGCGCCGGTAACGCCGGGCTTTTACGCATCGGTGGGCAAGCTGCGCGAAACGTCATTCGATGAACAATCGGCACCGATGATCGCCATGGGCAGTGCTACTTGGGGTGTGGGGCGCCAGTCATCCGTTGGGGTGGGGCTGCTGCGCGGCGAGGCGTATGGAGCTGCCGGTGCCAGCCTGGACAGTGTGGTCTTTGAGCGGTTGTCCGTGGGGGCTCGACATAACATCTCCCGCGATAGCCGTAATGCGGTGTCCGGCACGCGCAGCACGTTGTCGGTGAGCAGCCCGGTCTATGCCGGCATTGACGTCAACCTGAGTGCCACCACCCAGAGCCGGGGTTACCGCGAGGTGCTTGAGGCAGGAAGGTCATCCACGGCCGATAACCTGGATTCTCGCTTCAAAAACCAGTACACGGCTGGCATGACGTGGGTTGACCCCTCACTGGGTGGCTTTTCTTTAGGCTACAGCCGTAGCGCTCAATTTGATGGGCACTCGGTGGAGCATGTTTTTGCTTCATGGAACAAGACGTTGCATGGCGTGGATGTGGCGCTGATCGCGGACTCGCAGGTGGGTGGTAAACGTGCGCGCCAGGGCCCGATGCCTTTGGGCAGTCGGCGCGACGCTACGTTGGACAGCGAGCTTTCCCTGCGCTTGCAGGTCAGCGTGCCCCTGGGAGGCGATCGTCGCATGAACAGTTACCTCAGCCGTCGAGGACGCCAGTTCAATGCCGGAGCGGCGTTCAGCGAGCGGGTCAATGAGTCTGTGAACTACGAGGTGGGTGCCGAGCGGGATATCACTGCCCGTGAGCAATCTATCCGTGGCCAGTTAAACGTGACGCCGCGCTACGCCCAGGTCGGTCTGGGTGTCAGTCGAGATGCGCAGAACTCCAGTTACTCCGGGCAATTGCGTGGGGGCGTGGTCGCCCATGGAGGGGGCGTGACCTTCTCGCCCTACGCCGTGCAGGACACCTTCGGCATTGTGTCGGTGGGCGATATCGGATCGGCCAGGATCGATACACCCCAGGGGCCGGTGTGGACCGACTTCCGAGGACAGGCCGTGATCGCGGGACTACCGGCCTACACCCCTGGCCGGGTTGAGGTGCAGACGCGCTCGCTGCCCAAGCGTGTCGATCTGAAAAACGGCACCCAGGTGCTCACGGCCGGCCGTGGTTCCTTTAGTGCGGTGAACTTCGAGGTGTTGAAGGTGCGCCGCGTGCTGCTGCAGGCCAGTGACGCGACAGGCAAACCGTTGACCCAGGGCGCCCCCGTATTCGGCGAAGACAAACGCTTCCTGACCAGTGTCGTGGGCGATGGGATGATCTACCTCAGTGACGTGCAGGGGCCACAAAACCTGCGGGTGACGTTGCCGGATACATCCACCTGCCTTTTGCGTCTTGAACCCCAAACCGAGCCGGACAATGACAACCTCTATGAAACGACATCGGCGGTGTGCCGTGCCCTCTAAGCCAATCTACCTTGGCCTGTTGCTCTGGCTCGGCGTGACGGGGCATGAAGCAAGGGCTGAGAACTGTCGGTTGTCGATCAGCCAGCCTCAGGTCGAGTACGGCATCATTCGCCCGGAGCACGCCGATGAACGATCCACGGTTGCGCCCGGCACGCGAACGTTGCACTTGAATATCCAGTGCGCGCAGCCCTCGGCAATAGGGGTGCGCTTTAACGGGACGCCAGCCGATGGACAGAGTTTTCGTTTTGGGCGTGAGGGGCGTTTTCGTGTGCGTCTCAGACATGCCCTGGTGGATGGACGTGCGGTGCAATGGGCTGTAGCGCACGCGCCAGGTGAGACGACCAGTGGGCAGTTGCTGCCAGGCAAAGCCTTACTGGCGCAGGTGCCGGGCCGACGATTGTCGGCTCAGGTCGACATCGACGTTGAACTGCCCTTCAGCGCCATGCAGGTACGCAGCCTGACGTTGCTGGAGGGGCAGGGCAGTTTCGAGTGGGTCAGTTCGGCTGTTCCACTGAGCCAATGAAGTTGGCCAGCTCCGGGGTTTTAGGGTTGGCGAACAGCACCTTGGGATCGCCCACCTCATGCACCTTACCCTGGTGCATGAACACCAGCTTGTCGCCGACCTCCCGGGCAAAGCGCATTTCGTGGGTCACCATGATCAGAGTCATGCCGTCTTTGGCCAGTTGGCGCACCACGCTGAGCACTTCATTGACCAGTTCCGGGTCCAGGGCCGAGGTGATTTCATCGCACAGCAGCACTTTAGGCGACATCGCCAGGGCCCGGGCAATGGCGACGCGTTGCTGCTGGCCGCCGGACAAGCGATCCGGGAATGCGTCGAATTTTTCCCCCAGCCCCACGCGCTCCAGCATTTGTCTTGCCAGTTGCGCAGCCTTCGCCTTAGGCACCTTCTGCACCACCTGCGGCGCGAGCATGACGTTTTCGCCCACGGTCAGGTGCGGGAACAGGTTGAATTGCTGGAACACCATGCCGACTTTCTGCCGCAGGCTGCGCAGATCGGCGCGAGCGGCGTCGAGGTATTCGCCGTCGACTTCGATCACGCCATCGTTGATCGATTCCAGGCCATTGAGCGTTCGCAGCAGGGTGGATTTACCCGAGCCGCTGCGGCCGATGATCGCCACCACCTGGCCTTCTTCTACGGTGAGGTCGATGCCCTTGAGCACGTGGTGATCGCCGTAATACTTATGCAGGGCGGAAATTCTAAGCAGAGGCATGCAGTCTCCTTTCCAGGTAGCGCGCACTGAGGGACAAGGGGTAGCAGAGCAGGAAGTAACCGAGGGCCACCAGGCCGTAGACCATAAAGGGCTCGAAGGTCGCATTGGCGAGCATGCCGCCGGTCTTGGTCAGTTCGGTAAAGCCGATAATCGAAGTCACCGCAGTGCCTTTGACCACTTGCACCGAGAACCCCACCGTTGGCGCGACGGCAATCCGCAGGGCCTGTGGCAGGATCACATAGCGCAGTTGCTCCAGTGGGTTCAGCGCCAGGCTGGCCGACGCTTCCCACTGCCCGTGGGCGATGGAGTCGACGCAGCCACGCCAGATTTCGGCGAGGTAGGCGCTGGTAAACAATGTCAGGGCAATCGCCGCTGCCAGCCAGGGCGAAATGTCTACCCCCAGCAGTGCGACGCCGAAGAACACCAGAAACAACTGCATCAACAGCGGCGTGCCCTGGAACAGCTCGATATAGGTGCGTGCAACATTGCGCGCGAAGGCTTTCTTGCTGATGCGCAGGGTCATCACCAGCAAGCCGATCACACCGCCGCCGATAAAGGCCACCAGCGACAACAACAAGGTCCATTGCAGCCCTGTCAGCAGGTTGCGCACGATGTCCCAGAACGAAAAATCACTCATCGGCTGTTCCTCATCACAAAACGCCGGCCGATCCAATTGAGCAACTGGCGAATCATCAGCGCCATGCACAGGTACACCAGAGTGGTCAGGGCGTAGGTTTCAAACGCACGGAAATTACGCGATTGAATGAAGTTGGCGGCAAAGCTCAGCTCTTCCGTGGCGATCTGCGAACACACCGCCGAACCGAGCATCACGATGATGATCTGGCTGCTCAGAGCCGGCCACACCTTGCCCAGCGCCGGCAGCAGCACCACGTGGCGGAACGCCTCGAAACGTGTCATCGCCAGCGCGGCGGCGGCTTCCAGTTGCCCGCGTGGGATGGCCTGGATACCGGCGCGGATAATCTCCGTGGAGTAGGCCCCCAGGTTGATCACCATCGCCAATACGGCGGCCTGCCACTCGGTGATCTTCAGCCCCAGGGACGGCAGGCCGAAGAAGATGAAAAACAGTTGCACCAGGAACGGCGTGTTGCGGATCAACTCGACATACACGCCGAAGAACCAGGCGAACGGCTGGATCTTCCACGCGCGCACCACCGCCCCGACGGTACCCAACGCCACCCCAAGGATCGCGCCGATGGCTGTCAGCTCAAGGGTGAACAGCGCGCCGCGCAGCAGCAGGTCGGTATTGGCCAGCACGGGTACAAAGTCAAATTGATACGCCATGAGTCAGCTCCGTCGTATCAAAGGTCGGCGGGCAGCGGCTCTTTGAGCCATTGCATCGCGTTCTTTTCCAGGCTGCCATCGGCCTTGGCCGCGACCAGGATCTGGTTGACCTTGTCCAGCAACGCCGGCTCGTTTTTGTTCACGCCTACGTACACCGGCGAGTCTTTGAGTTTCACTTTCAGCGCCGGTACGCGTTTCGGGTTGCGTTCGCTGATCGCCACCATCACCACGTTGCCGCTGGCGATCAGGTCGACCTGGCCTGCCAGGTAGGCGGCGATGGTTGAGTTGTTGTCTTCAAAGCGCTTGATCGTGGCTTCCTTGGGCGCCACAGCGGTCAGCTCGATGTCTTCAATGGCGCCGCGGGTCACGCTGATGGTCTTGCCTTTGAGGTCGTCGGTGCTGCTGATGGCGGCGTCAGGTGGGCCGAACACGGCGAGGTAAAACGGCGCATAGGCCTTGGAGAAGTCGATGACTTTTTCCCGCTCCGGATTTTTGCCCAGGCTGGAAATCACCAGGTCGACCTTGCCGGTGGTGAGGAATGGAATGCG
This sequence comes from Pseudomonas sp. EYE_354, assembly GCF_023148575.1. Lineage (NCBI taxonomy): Bacteria > Pseudomonadati > Pseudomonadota > Gammaproteobacteria > Pseudomonadales > Pseudomonadaceae > Pseudomonas > Pseudomonas sp. EYE_354. The sequence goes on along the minus strand of NZ_JAHXNQ010000012.1, from coordinate 95,473 downwards.
GTTGGTGCTGTTGACCGGCGTGAGCTCCAGCTTGACCTTGAGTTGGTCGGCCAGCAGCTTGGCGGTGTCGATGTCCAGACCGCGAGGCTTCATGTCGGGGCCGACCGAGCCGAATGGTGGAAAGTCCTGGGGCACGGCGACCTTGAGGGTGCCACGGGCGACGATATCGTCCAGACCGTTAGCCTGGGCGGGTGCCTGGCTCAGCATCAGGCTGGCAAACAGGGCAGTGAGCAGGGCGCTGTAGCGCTTGGTCATGGCAACTCTCCGAAGGGCGAAGGAATTTTCTGAGTTCGACTGCCGGAGGTGATTGCACAGCCCATGCCAGCATGCTCGAAATCGTCCGTAGCGCTGGAGTTTGTTGAGGTGCAGTGGTCTTACTGGTCTGAACAGTGCTTAGGTTTTTCGCACCCTTTTCGAGCGCCGCTAAAACCCGGCGAGCCCCTTTGGGGCGTGGCTTGCCGTCGGCCTTGAATAGCTTTACAACTAGCCGCTCAGTTGTCTGGAAACTTGAGTTTTTATGAATTCCATCGCCCAAGCGGTACCGGAAGCGGCCCTGCAGGCCATCCGTAAACTGATCAAGGAGCAGGGCTTCGGGCCGGGCGACGCCTTGCCGTCCCAGCGCGACCTGGCGGTTCAGTTGGGCGTGAGCCGGGCATCGTTGCGCGAAGCGTTATCGTCGTTGAGCGCCTTGGGTGTGGTCAGTGTGCAGCCGGGCAAAGGAGTGTTTGTGCAGGCGGCGCAAGAGCCGCCAGGGTTTGCCTGGCCCTTCGCCGCGCAGGCCACGCCGTTGGATATCTTCCAATTGCGCTATGCGCTTGAAGGATTTGCGGCGGGGTTGGCGGCGGTGACGTTGACGATTGATGCGCTGGACAGCCTTGAAGACAACGTCGAGGCGATGCGCAAGGTGCTCAAGGCCGGCGACTTCGAAGCGGCCGCCCGGCTGGACTTCGAATTTCACCGGCGCATCCTGTTGGCCAGTGGCAATCAAGCGATGGTGAGCATCCTGAGTGCCAGTGCCGAGGTATTTCTGGAAAGCCAGAAACTACCGTTCATCCGGCCGGAGCGAGCCATGGAAACCTGGCAGGAACATCGCAAAATTCTGCGGGCGCTGGCCCGGCGCGCCAGTGCCGCCGCTCAGAAAACCATGCAGGAACATGTACGTAATGCAGCGTTGCGTACTGGCATCGCGTTCGTGACGCCCGTGTCACCCTGAGTGGGGCCATATCCAAACTCATGCACCACCATAGCAAGACTCAATCAGAGGCGGCTTCCTGAACGGGGGAAGGGCGGCTATGATGGGCAACGTTTTTTTTGCTTACAATCCGGAGACATCCATGAGCAACGATCTTATCAAGCACGTCACCGACGCGACCTTTGAGGCCGAAGTACTCAAGGCTGCCGGCCCGGTGCTGGTTGACTACTGGGCTGAATGGTGTGGCCCTTGCAAAATGATCGCTCCGGTCCTGGACGACATTGCAACCACTTATGAAGGCAAGTTGACCATTGCCAAACTGAACATCGACGACAATCAGGAAACTCCGGCCAAGCATGGCGTGCGTGGTATTCCTACGTTGATGCTGTTCAAGAACGGCAACGTCGAAGCGACTAAAGTCGGTGCGCTGTCCAAGTCCCAGCTGCAAGCTTTCCTCGACGCCAACATCTAAGCGTCGCCAAAAAAGCCCCGCAAAATCGCGGGGCTTTTTCGTGAAACAGGGCTAGACGCTCCGAAACTCAGGTGGTACATTCGGCCCCGCACTGGTTTCTCCACTGCCCCCTGCAAGCCGTCGCCGACGCACTCCTTTTCGATTAGTAAGCGATCCTGTCGCCTTCTCTGCGGCGCGGCCTCATTAAGCCAAAAGCTTAATTTCCCCCCTCCATAAATGATTACGTCATTCCTATATGAATCTGACTGAACTCAAGCAAAAGCCGATTACCGACCTGCTCCAATTGGCCGAAGAAATGGGCATAGAAAATATGGCCCGTTCGCGCAAGCAGGACGTGATTTTCTCCCTGCTCAAAAAGCACGCGAAAAGCGGCGAGGAAATCTCCGGTGATGGCGTGCTGGAGATTCTCCAGGACGGCTTCGGCTTCCTCCGCTCCGCAGACGCTTCCTATCTCGCAGGCCCAGACGATATCTACGTCTCGCCGAGCCAGATCCGTCGCTTCAACTTGCGCACCGGTGACACCATCGTTGGCAAGATCCGTCCTCCGAAGGAAGGCGAGCGTTATTTCGCCCTGCTCAAGGTCGACACGATCAACTTCGATCGTCCGGAAAACGCGAAAAACAAGATTCTCTTCGAGAACCTGACCCCGCTGTTCCCGACCGTGCGCATGAAGATGGAAGCCGGTAACGGTTCCACCGAAGACTTGACCGGTCGTGTCATCGACCTGTGCGCGCCGATCGGCAAAGGCCAGCGTGGCTTGATCGTTGCGCCGCCGAAAGCCGGCAAGACCATCATGCTGCAGAACATCGCAGCGAACATCGCACGCAATAACCCTGAAGTTCATTTGATCGTATTGTTGATCGATGAGCGTCCGGAAGAAGTAACCGAAATGCAGCGCACCGTGCGCGGCGAAGTGGTTGCCTCGACGTTCGATGAGCCGCCAACTCGCCACGTGCAGGTTGCCGAAATGGTGATCGAGAAGGCCAAGCGCCTGGTCGAACACAAGAAGGACGTGGTGATCCTGCTCGACTCCATCACTCGTCTGGCCCGTGCCTACAACACCGTGATCCCGAGCTCCGGCAAGGTATTGACCGGTGGTGTCGATGCCCACGCCCTGGAGAAACCGAAACGTTTCTTCGGCGCTGCGCGGAACATCGAAGAAGGCGGCTCGCTGACCATTATCGCCACCGCGCTGGTTGAAACCGGCTCGAAGATGGACGAAGTGATCTACGAAGAGTTCAAGGGTACCGGCAACATGGAACTGCCGTTGGACCGTCGTATCGCGGAAAAACGCGTGTTCCCGGCGATCAATATCAACCGTTCCGGCACCCGCCGCGAAGAGTTGCTGACAGCCGACGACGAACTGCAGCGCATGTGGATCCTGCGCAAGCTGCTGCACCCGATGGACGAAGTTGCTGCCATCGAGTTCCTGATCGACAAGCTGAAAACCACCAAGACCAACGACGAGTTCTTCCTGTCGATGAAGCGCAAGTAACACGCCGCTGTTGGTCCGAAAGAATGGTGCCCCCAGGGGCGCCATTTTTTTTGCGCATTTTTTAAACGCATTCCGTGACCAAATGCACCGCGATAAGCTGCCAGCGGCCTTCAGAGCAGGTAGGATGTACGCCTATTTTACGGGTGGCATGGTTAATGAAATTCAAGGATCTTCGGGATTTCGTGCAGCAACTTGAGCAGCGCGGAGAGTTGAAACGTATCCAGATGCCGATTTCCCCGGTGCTGGAAATGACTGAGATTTGCGACCGTACCCTGCGTAACAAGGGCCCGGCGCTGCTGTTCGAAAACCCGACCGGCTATGACATTCCGGTGCTCGGCAACCTGTTCGGTACCCCCGAGCGCGTGGCCTTTGGCATGGGCGCCGAGTCGGTCAGCGAGTTGCGCGAGATCGGCAAGCTGCTGGCTTTCCTCAAGGAACCCGAGCCGCCCAAGGGTTTGAAGGATGCCTGGTCGAAGCTGCCGATCTTCCGCAAGATCATTGCCATGGCCCCCAAAGTGGTCAAAGACGCGGTGTGCCAGGAAGTGGTCATCGAAGGCGACGACGTCGACCTGGCGATGCTGCCGGTGCAGACCTGCTGGCCTGGCGACGTCGGCCCGCTGATTACCTGGGGCCTGACCGTCACCAAGGGCCCGAACAAGGACCGCCAGAACCTCGGCATCTACCGTCAGCAAGTGATCGGTCGCAACAAGGTGATCATGCGCTGGTTGAGCCATCGCGGCGGCGCTCTGGACTTCCGTGAGTGGTGCGAAAAGCACCCTGGCAAACCGTTTCCGGTTTCCGTGGCCCTGGGCGCCGATCCGGCGACCATTCTGGGGGCTGTGACCCCGGTGCCGGACAGCCTGTCCGAATACGCCTTCGCCGGTCTGTTGCGCGGTAACCGTACCGAGCTGGTGAAGTGCCGTGGCAACGACCTGCAAGTGCCGGCCACTGCAGAAATCATCCTCGAAGGCGTGATTCATCCGGGCGAGATGGCCGATGAAGGCCCTTACGGTGACCACACCGGCTATTACAACGAAGTCGACAGCTTCCCGGTGTTCACCGTGGAGCGCATCACGCACCGCATCAAGCCGATCTACCACAGCACCTATACCGGGCGGCCGCCGGATGAGCCGGCTATCCTGGGGGTGGCGTTGAACGAAGTATTCGTGCCGATCCTGCAGAAGCAATTCCCGGAAATTACCGACTTCTACCTGCCGCCGGAAGGCTGTTCGTACCGCATGGCCATCGTGACCATGAAGAAGTCGTACCCCGGCCACGCCAAGCGGGTAATGCTGGGTGTGTGGTCGTTTTTGCGACAGTTCATGTACACCAAGTTCGTTATTGTCACGGATGATGACATTAACGCCCGCGACTGGAACGACGTGATCTGGGCCATCACCACGCGCATGGACCCCAAACGCGACACGGTGATGATCGACAACACGCCGATCGACTACCTCGACTTTGCGTCGCCGGTGTCGGGCCTGGGTTCGAAGATGGGCCTGGACGCCACCCACAAATGGCCGGGTGAAACCACCCGCGAGTGGGGCCGGGTGATCGTCAAGGATGAAGCCGTCACAGCCCGTGTCGATGCGATCTGGAAAGAATTGGGAATAGATTGATGCGTGTAACCCTGCAACCTTCCGGCGCTGTGCTGGAGCTGGTCCCCGGCGAACGAATCCTCGAAGGTGCGCGCCGCCTGGGCTATGAATGTCCTCAAGCCTGCCGCAACGGCGTGTGCCACGTGTGTGCGGCGCTGCTGGTGGAAGGACGTGTGCAGCAAGCCGGTGAGGTGCGTGATCACGGTGAGTTCTACACCTGCATCGCCGAGCCGCTGGAAGATTGCGTTGTGTTGTGGGATGGCGTGCTGGCGCCGGGAGAGTTGCCGTTGCGCAAGTTGTCGTGCCAATTGAGCGAGTGCGTGGAGGTGGGTGGCGATGTGTGGCGCGTACGCCTGCGCGCCCCAGCCGGCAAGGCCGTGCGTTACCACGCAGGCCAATACCTGATGATTGAACGGGAAAACGGCGAGAAATCGGCGTTTTCCCTGGCCTCGGCGCCCCATGCCGGGCGCGAGCTGGAGTTGCACGTGCTGGTCCGTGAGGACAGCGCGCGCAACCTGCTGGAGCAACTGCAACGCACCCGGATGGCGCGCATCGAGCTGCCCTTTGGCGATACCCACCTGGCCGAATTGCCGGATGGGCCCTTGGTGTTGATCGCCGCCGGCACCGGCATGGCGCAGATGCACAGCCTGATCGAGCATTGCCGGGCTACCGGGTTCAAGCACCCGGTGCACCTGTACTGGGGCGTGCGCCGCCCGGAAGACTTTTACACCATTGAGCACTGGGAACAGTGGCAGCAACTGCCCAACCTGTTCCTGCACAAAGTGGTCAGCGACCTGTGCGGTTGGAACGGGCGTTGCGGCCTGCTCCATGAAGCCGTGTGTGAAGACATTGCCGACCTCAAGGCCGTGCACGTCTACGCCAGCGGCTCACCCGCGATGATCTACGGCACGCTGGATGCGCTGGTGGACGCCGGCATGGATGCGCACCAGATGCGTGCCGACGTATTTGCCTACGCGCCGCGCCCTTAGAACCGCACGCCTGCGGTCAGCATCGCCGCATTGAAACCCAGCAACACCAGCTCACTGGCCACGGGCCCGAAGTTCACGCCCACGGAAGGGATGATCGCCGGAGCCACGCCGAAGCGGTTGAGCGGGATTTTATCGCGGTACTTGCCGCGATAGCCCTGCAGCGCGCCTGCGGTTACCTTCACGTAGAGCGGCGAGTCGGCGATGTCATAGCGCTTGCCGGCGTAGACGTAATACGAGCGCTGGCTGAAGGAGTTGCGAAACGTCGCCCCGCCATACACCAACCCCGATGCTTCGTTACGCTCCAGATTGATCAGGTCCTGATTATTGTTGTGCTTTGGGTCTGGTGAAAAATGCCGGGTGTAGAGGCTGGTTTGTGCGTACCAGAAGCCTTTGTCGTCTTGAGTGGCCGTATCGTTAGCCAGGGCGGCAGTGGTCTGCAGCAATAGCAGCAAACCGGAAAAAAGATACTTCATGCATCGACCTCGGTAGTCGTTCGAATGGGCGGCTAATGTGGGTCGCTAAACCCGTGCAGTTTGGCGGGTAATGGCCTGAGGGGCCTGAACCTGCGCTGAAACATGGCCGCCTATGCTTATGCATTTAAGGTATTACTTCTGTAGGAAGAATCTCATTAGGCTATAAGTGCCGCGGAAGGCGGTTTTTTGCGCCATACGGTTGCAGCGCCGCGCTGCGATTACGGTAAAGTTGCTTACATCTGGTAACACACAGGAGGCGCAGCGCTTTTCGCCATGACCGCCATAGAAACCGATCTTCTGCAATTGGCTTACCCGCCGCGCCTCGATCTCGGGCCGCAACTCACTCACGAACAGTTAATGAGCTCGATGCAGGCCACCATGGGCCGGCACAAGGGTGGCCCGGTCTGGCTATTTGCGTACGGTTCGTTGATCTGGCGCCCTGAATGTTCATCGACCGAGCGCGTGCGGGCGCGGGTGCATGGTTATCATCGAGGCCTGTACCTGTGGTCTCACGAGCATCGGGGCACGCCGGAGTTGCCGGGGCTGGTGTTCGGGTTGGATCGCGGTGGTTCTTGCAGTGGGTTTGCCTACCGCTTGCCGGAGGACCAACTGGAAGCTTCGCTTTACGCCTTGTGGCAGCGCGAGATGCCTTACCCTTCATACCGTCCGCACTGGCTCAGTTGCCGCCTTGAAGATGGCAGTCAGGTACAGGCGTTAGGGTTTGTTTTAGAACGGCACTTGCCCAGCTACGCCGGTAATTTGCCGGATATCGTGCTCAACCATGTGCTGCAAAGCGCTTGCGGGCGTTACGGTACCACTCGCGATTATGTCGAGCAGACCGTGAACGCCCTGCGCAGCCACGCCATGCCAGACAAGAATCTGGAGGCGCGGCTCAAGCGTTGTGCAAAGGGTTGCTCAGGCGATTAACGCGCCGAGCTGACGCTGTTGGTGTGCCACAGCGTTGGGATCAAGAACGCGATCGCCAGCAGGCACGCGCCGACCAACAGGACAAAGCCGCCATCCCAGCCGAAATGGTCCACGGTGTAGCCCATGGCCGCACTCGCGGCCACCGAGCCACCCAGGTACCCGAACAAGCCGGTGAAACCCGCCGCAGTGCCGGCGGCTTTCTTCGGTGCCAACTCCAGCGCCTGCAGACCGATCAGCATCACCGGGCCGTAGATCAGGAAGCCGATGGAGAACAGCGCAATCATGTCGACCATCGGGTTGCCCGGTGGGTTGAGCCAGTACACCAGGGTGGCCACAGTCACCAGCGCCATGAACACAATGCCGGTCAGTCCACGGTTGCCACGGAAGATCTTGTCCGACATCCAGCCGCACAGCAGCGTGCCCGGAATACCCGCCCATTCATAGAAGAAGTACGCCCAGGACGACTTGTCGACCGTGAAGTGCTTGGCTTCCTTAAGGTAGGTCGGTGCCCAGTCCAGTACGCCGTAGCGCAGCAGGTAAACAAAAACGTTGGCGAAGGCGATGTACCACAGCATTTTGTTGCGCAGCACGTACTTGACGAAGATTTCCTTGGCGCTGAATTCGTCTTCGTGGCTGGCGTCGTACCCTTCGGGGTAGTCGTTCTTGTACTGCTCGATCGGCGGCAGGCCCACCGATTGCGGGGTGTCGCGCATGGTGATGAAGGCAAACGCCGCCACCAACAGGGCCACGGTGGCCGGTACGTAGAAGGCTGCGTGCCAGTCGTTGAACCAGGCCATCCCCAACAGGAACAGTGGGCCGATCAGGCCGCCGCCGACGTTATGCGCCACGTTCCACACCGACACCACGCCGCCGCGTTCCTTCTGCGACCACCAGTGCACCATGGTGCGTCCACTCGGCGGCCAGCCCATGCCTTGGGCCCAACCGTTGATGAACAGCAAAATGAACATCATGGTCACGCTGGACGTGGCCCAAGGCGCGAAACCGAAAATGAACATCACACCTGCCGACACCAGCAGGCCGAAGGGCAGGAAGTAGCGTGGGTTGGAACGGTCGGAGACCAGGCCCATCAGGAACTTGGAAAGCCCGTAGGCAATGGCGATGGCGGACATCGCCAGGCCCAGCTCACCGCGGGTGTAGCCCTCGTCGATCAGGTAGGGCATGGCCAGGGAGAAGTTCTTGCGCAGCAGGTAGTAACCGGCGTAACCGAAGAAAATGCCGGCGAAGATCTGCCAGCGCAGTCGTCGGTAGGTACTGTCTATTTTTTCTTCAGGCAGGGGCGCCTGGTGCGCGGCAGGACGAAAGAAAGCAAACATTCAAGAGCTCCAGATTTCTTGTTTTGACTGCGGATGCGAATGTTACAGTTTCATTACCGAAAATAGCATCGTGTCTTGGCGTCAAACACAGGAAATAAGAGCAATTGCATGTTCTTTAATGAACATGTCGCAGATGGGTAAGTGATGGTCGTGAATAGATTCTTCAGGGGCATGAAGCTCAAATGTGCGCGGGCTTGCTCGCGAATGCGGTGATTCAGTCAGCAATTGTGCTGCTGACGTAGCGTATTCGCGAGCAAGCCCGCACATCTGATTGCATTTCAGGTCAGCGCACCTGCACAACGACCTTGCCGACTGCCTTGCGCTGCCCCAAATCGTTGATGGCCTGTGCGGCTTGCTCCAGCGGGTAAAGCTGCGACACCAGCGGCTTCAATTTGCCTTCGGCAAACCAGCCAAACAGCTGGTTGAAGTTCGCTGCATTGTCCTGAGGCTGACGCTGGGCGAACGAGCCCCAGAACACCCCAACCACCGCCGCGCCCTTGAGCAATGCGAGGTTCACCGGCAGTTCGGGAATGCGTCCGCTGGCAAAGCCCACCACCAGCAAACGGCCATTCCAGGCGATGGCACGGATGGCCTGGTCAAACAGGTCGCCGCCCACCGGGTCGTAGATCACATCGACGCCGTTGCCATCTGTCAGGCGCTTGATCTCGTCTTTGAGGCTGGCTTCGCTGTAATTGATCAGCTCGTCAGCACCAGCGGCCTTGGCCACGGCGAGTTTGTCGGCGCTGCTCGCCGCTGCGATCACACGGGCGCCCATGGCCTTGCCGATTTCCACGGCGGCCAGGCCCACGCCGCCCGAGGCGCCGAGTACCAGCAGGGTCTCGCCGGGTTGCAGGTTGGCCCGTTGCTTGAGCGCGTGCATCGAGGTGCCGTAGGTCATGCTGAAGGCCGCGGCGGTATTGAAGTCCATGCTCGGCGGGATTGGCAGCACGTTGTAACCCGGCACTGCGACCTGTTCGGCAAAACTGCCCCAGCCGGTGAGGGCCATGACCCGATCACCGACTTTCAGATGGCTGACCTTTTCCCCCACTTCGCTGACCACGCCCGACGCTTCACCGCCCGGCGAAAACGGAAACGGCGGTTTGAATTGGTACTTGCCCTCGATGATCAGGGTGTCCGGGAAATTCACCCCCGCGGCGTGCACGTCCAGCAGGATTTCGTTCTTCTTGATCGCGGGGCCGGCGATCTCTTCCAGCACCAGGGTTTCGGCGGGGCCGAAGGCTTTGCACAGCACAGCTTTCATCGGGCTATTCCTTTTGGTGTCGTGGCCGATAAGTGTAGGAGGGTGCGCCCGTGGGTCAACGAGCATGCCCTGGCCTGATAAGTCGCCATAAGCTTGTACTCAGCCTTGCTAGCGTTATGCTACCCGGCAACCGAATTCGAGGAATGAACTGTGAAAGCGTGGATCCTGTTGATGCTGGCCCTGACCTTGCCGATGGCAGCCCAGGCCGAAGAAGCCAAAGAAGGCGAGGCGCCGAAGGTCAGCTATATCAGCCTGAGCCCGCCGTTCGTGGGCAACTATGGCCTGGACGGCACGGCGAAGCTCAAGGTGTTCAAGGCCGATATCGCCCTGCGCGTGACCGGCACCGAGGCTGCGGCTGCCGTCAAAGCCAACGACGCGTTGATTCGTAACCAATTGGTGGCGTTGTTCACCCAGCAAACCAACGACGCCATGAGTACGGTCGAAGGCAAAGAGAAGCTGCGCCAGGAAGCCCTCAAGCAAACCCAGCAAGTGATGAACGACGAAACCGGCAAGCCGATGGTCGAGGACCTGTTGTTCAACAACCTGATCATTCAGTAACCGGCGGCGTCACGCGCCAGATCTTCAGCAACGCTGCGCTGAAGGATGGTTCAAGCACGCGATTGCCATGGCCACTGAGGTGGTTGGAGTCGAAGAACAACGGTTTGCCGTTGGCGTCGTAGGCCGAGCAGATCGGGCCGGGGCACAGCAACGGCAACGGGTCCCAGACATGCAGTGCCGGGTAGCGTGATTGCAGTGCGAGCAACGCGCCCATTTGCGGTGCGCGCAGCCGTTCAAGTTGCTCACGTGCCATCGTCAGGCCCGGCGCGCAGACAGGGTTCATGCGGTTGAAGCTGTCCGAGCAGCGATTGGGGGCGGCCTTGAACAGCGGTTTCGGGGCATCGATCAGGATGTTGAGGCGCGCTTTCTGCAAGCGGCTCAACAGTCTGTCGGCATCGATTCGCGCGGCGTTGAGGCGCTCGGTGGTCAGCTCGCCAGAGGCCTCGTCAACGAGAACCGCGTCACCCTCCTGCCACCTGCGCCCGGCCAGCTCAGGCATGCGCAACGAAGCGAGAAACACCACGTCACCCGGTTTTGCACGGGCCTCGATTTCCTGAAGTTGGGCTTCGCGGGCGGCGGCGCAGGGTGCAGGGTCGGGGCCGATCAGGCTGACGACGCTGCAACCCCCTTTTTCGTATTCCACCACCGTGATGCCGAGCTTCAGCGAAACAAGCTTGAGCAGGGTGCGGTAGGCCGCTGTGTGCGAATCCCCCATGACGAACAACTGTCGCCCCGCCAGGGCAGGGTCGTTGAAGGTTGCGAAGTCTTCCTGGGGGTAGTGTTTGTAGGCATACCAGGTGTAGGCGTCGCGGGTCTGGCTGAGTGACAGGGCGGCGGGGTTCAGCGCCACCCACTGCGCGCACAGTGCCATCAGGCAGGTAGCACCCAAACCACTTGCAAACGTGAGCCACGCCTTGCGTTGCATGGCCGACCGGCCGCTGCGTATCGGCGTTTCTATGCAGTGATAGGACGTCGCCGCGAGGGCGAATACCAGCACGGGGTAAACCAGCTGTACGGCCAACCACTCCAGCCCGACGGTCCAGCGCAAAAAAACGGCGACCGGCCAGTGCCACAGGTACAGCGAATAGGACAGTCGGCCGATGTAGGTGACCTGCGGAAGCTGCAGCACGCGCTGCACGACACCTGGCGCGCAATCGCCGCGCAATACGATCCCGGCGATCATCAAGAGCGAGCCGGCCACCGTGACCATGGCCCAGGGAAAGGGAAACTGCTTGGGGGCGGCGTACAGGCAACCGACGATCGCCAGACCGAGGCCGCCGCCGAGCATGGCTGGGGCCAGGCGATTGAGTCCTGGCGTCACACCGCGTATGCCAATGACTTGAAAAAGGATCGCACCCGCGGCCAGCTCCCAGAAGCGTGCGGGCAACAAATAAAATGCCGACAACGGCGCCGCGTCCACCTCGAAGGCGCTGACGATCAGCGAAGCCATCGCCATCAATGGCAGCAGCGCGCAGACAACGGCTGACCGTTGCCGGTAGCGAAGCCATACAAAAAACAGCGCGGGGAATATCACATAGAACTGTTCCTCAACCCCCAGCGACCAGGTGTGCAGGTAGGGGTTGAGTTCAGCGCTGGGTGAAAAGTAGGTGTCGGTGTTCCAGGCCAGCACCACATTGCTCAGGCCAAAAAACGCCGCGAGGCCGGTGTTGTCGATCAGCTCGCTGAGCCAGAACTGTGGCATGAACATCGCGCCCAGCACAAAGCTCACGCTCAGCACGGTCAGCAGCGCGGGCATGATGCGCAGCAGGCGCCGCCGGTAGAAGTCCGCCAGGTAGCGGCCGAAGGTCAGGTCACGGCGCTCCCATAGCGACTGGCTGATCACATACCCGGAAATCACGAAGAACATGTCTACGCCGGTAAACCCGCCGGGCAACAGACTGAACACGTCCAGGTGGAAGACGATGACGCTGATGACCGCAATGGCCCGCAAGCCATCGATGGCCGGTTTGTACGTGCTGGCGAACTGGGACACGAGAAGGTCCTCTGGCATGGGCGGACCCCGGATTCTGCCAAAGCCTGCCTTGGGCGACGACTGGCCGTTCGGACAGGTGTGGGTGCGGATGTGTCCGGATCAGGACGCCAGGCTTTTGCGGAACCTGGCCAGTGCCACCGCAAAGAACAGCAAGCCAATTGCCGCCAGCGCCAGCAGGTCCGGCCACACCACGCTCGCGCTCGCATCCCGGAACAGGATCGCCGCACTCAGGCTGACAAAATGTGTCGACGGCGAGCCCTGCATGACCCACTGCAGCCAGTCGGGCATGCTGTCCAGCGGCGTACTGCCGCCGGAAAGCAGCAGCATGGGGATAATCACCGGGATCGCCAGCAAGCCGAACTGCGGCGTCGAGCGGGCGAGCGTGGCGAGGAAGATCCCCAGGGCGGTGCTGGCAAACAGGTACAGGGCCGTCACCAGCAGAAACAGGCTCAGCGAACCGGCCAGCGGCACGCCGAGCAAGCCTTTGACCACCACCTCCAAGGAGACCCATGTGCACAGCACCACCACCAACATGTTGCTCCAGATTTTCGCCAGCATGATTTCCAGGGCGGTCAGCGGCAGCACCAGCAGATGGTCGAGGGTGCCGTGTTCGCGCTCACGCAACAGCGCAGTGCCAGTGAGGACGATCGCGAGGATGGTGATGTTGTTGACGATCTGGATCACTGCCAGGAACCAGCCGCCTTCCAGGTTGGTATTAAACAACGCGCGGGTGGTCAGCCGTGCCGGCGAGGCGCTGGCGGTGTCGGCCTGGCCGCTGTAGTCAAGCAGCTCGCCCTGGAAGATCCGCCCGATGTAGCCGGCGCCCATAAACGCTTGGCTCATGGCCGTGGCGTCGACGTTCACCTGCACGCCCGGCTCGCGACCTGCCAACAGGTCCGCCTGGAAGTTGGCCGGTACATTGACCACGAAGGTGTACTGGCCGCTGTCCATTACCTTGTCCAGTTGGTCGTAGGCCAGTGGCGCCGGTGCCTGGAACTCCGGCGGTTGCAGGGCCTCGGCCATCTGCCGTGAGAGTGCGCTGTGATCTTCATCGACAAACGCCACGCTGGCGTTGTGCACGCCGATCACAGACCCGGCGGCAGGCATGTAGATGGCGACGGTGAAGGCATAGAACAGAAACAGCAGCAGCACGCTGTCGTGGCGCAGGCTGGTGAGTTCCTTGATTCCCAGGCGCAGAATATGCGCGAACTTATGCATCACACCTCCTGCTTCTTGAGCATCACCAGGCTCAGCCCGGTGAACCCGACGAAAAACCCGAACAGCGCCAGGCATTGCGGCCACAGTTGGCGCAGGTCCAGGGCCTTGGTGAAGGTGCCTACCGCGATATCCAAGAAGTGACCGGCCGGAAACAGCGTGCCCATCAGCGCAGCCGCCCCTTCCAGGGACGAGCGCGGCACGATCAGTCCGGAAAACTGGATGGTCGGCAGGCTGGTGATGATCATGGTGCCGAGGATGGCCGCGATCTGCGTGCGGGTGAACGCGGAAATCAGCAGACCCATGCTGGTGGTGGCCAGCACGTACAGCAGGCCGCCGAACGCCAGCGTCAGGCCGCTGCCCTTGAACGGCACACCAAACAGCCAACGGTTCATCGCCACCAGCAGCGCCAGGTTGACCAGGCTTACGGCCAGGTAAGGTGCTTGTTTGCCCAGCAGGAACTCCAGGCGTGTGAGCGGCGTGGCGTAAAAGTTGGTGATCGAGCCCAGCTCCTTCTCGCGCACGATGCCCAATGCGGTGAGCATCGCCGGGATAAACGCCAGGATCAGCGCCATCACGCCGGGACCGATGGCGTTCACACTGACCACGTCCTGGTTATAACGAAAGCGGGTTTCCAGCTTGGCGCCGGCCTGGGTACTGCGCGGCAGGCTGCTCAGTTCGGCCAGTTGCTGCAGGTTGCCCTGATGCACGGCTTCTACATAATTGCGGCTGGTTTCTGCGCGAAACGGCATGCCGCCGTCGAGCCAGGCGGCGACCGTGGGTTGGCGACCGGCGTAGAGGTCGCGACCAAACCCCGGCGGAATCTCCAGAGCCAGTTTGATTTCCGAGCGTTGCAGGCGCCGGTGTAATTCATTGGCGTCCTGGATTGGCGCTTGCTCGGCGAAGTAGCGCGAGCTGCGAAAGGCCTCCAGGTAGGCGCGGCTCTGCGGTGTCTGGTCCTGGTCGTAGACGGCGAAGGCGAGGTTTTCCACGTCCAGGGAGATGCCGTAGCCGAAGATCACCATCATGAACATCGCGCCGAGCAGGGCAAAGGCCATGCGCACTTTATCGCGCAGCAGTTCTTTGCCTTCACGGCTGGCCACGGCCAACAAGCGGGGCAGGCTGAAGCCGCGTTTGCCGATGGGGGGCGGGCCCGTTTCGCTGACGGTGTTGGCTGGCGCTGTGGGTTCGGGTTCACCCTGAGCCTGTTCCAGGCACGTGACGAACGCCGCTTCCAGGGTGTCGCCGTGGAACTGCTGCTGCAAGGCATCAGGGGTGTCGCAGGCCAGCACCTTGCCCGCGTGCATCAATGAGATGCGGTCGCAGCGCTGGGCCTCATTCATAAAGTGGGTGGACAGGAAGATGGTCACGCCTTGCTCGCGCGACAGTTCGACCAGCAGCCGCCAGAAATCATCCCGCGCCGCCGGGTCGACGCCCGAGGTCGGCTCATCGAGGATCAGCACTTCCGGGCGATGCAGCACCGCCACGGCCAGGGACAGGCGCTGGCGCAGGCCCAGGGGCAACTCGCCGGAGGGTTGTTCGGCCACCGCGCCCAGGTCAAAGCGCTGGATCAACTCCTCGATACGCCGGCCACTGTCGGCCTTGGGCAGGTCGAACAGCTGTGCGTGCAATACCAGGTTCTGGCGCACGCTGAGTTCGCCATACAGCGAGAAGCTCTGTGACATGAAACCCACGCGTTTGCGGGTGGCCAGGTCCTTGGCGTTCACCGGATTGCCGAGCAACGTCGCGCTGCCTTCGGTGGCGGGCATCAGGCCGGTGAGGACTTTCATGGTGGTGGTCTTGCCGCAACCGTTGGAGCCGAGGAAGCCGAAAATCTCCCCCCGGCCGATCGCAAAGCTGACCTTGTCCACCGCCGTGAAATCACCGAAGCGCAGCGTCAGGTCGTGGGCTTCGATGGCGATATCGTGGCTGTCGCCTTCACGCGGCGGTATCACCAGCGGCTGGTTGTCATGGGCGCTGTCGCCCTGGAAGTGAGTGAAGGCCTCGTCCAGCTTGCCGCTCGGCGTCGCTGCGGCAAGTTCGCAACTGAGGCCGTCGGCGATCAGTTTGCCGCGGTCGAGCATCAGGCAATGTTCGAACTGCTCGGCTTCTTCCATGTAGGCCGTGGCCACCAGCAGTGTCAGTTGCGGGCGTTCACTGCGTACGGTGTCGACCAGCTCCCAGAAGCGTCGACGTGACAGTGGGTCGACGCCGGTGGTGGGCTCATCGAGGATCAACAGGTCCGGGTCATGAATGAGCGCGCAGCACAGGCCGAGTTTTTGCTTCATGCCGCCCGAGAGTTTGCCCGCCGGGCGCTCGGCAAAGCGCGCCAGGTCGGTGGCCTGCAGCAGATTGTGCATGCGCAGGTTGCAGTCGGCGGTGGACAAGCCGAACAGGGTGGCGAAGAAACGGATGTTCTCGCTGATCGACAGCTCTGGATACAGGTTGCCGCCCAGGCCCTGCGGCATAAAGGCGATGCGCGGGTACAGGCTGTTGCGGTGCCGACGGTCCGCGATGGAACCGCCAAGCACTTGCAGTTCGCCGGCCTGGAGCTTTTTAATCCCGGCGATCAGTCCCAGCAGGCTCGACTTCCCCGCACCGTCCGGGCCGATCAGCCCGCAGCGTGTGCCGGCGGGCAGGCTGAAGGTGACATCGATCAGCGCCTGTTGCTGGCCGTAACGGTGCTTGATATCCGTGGCGTGCAGCGCCAGGCCGGTCATTGCAGGTTGGCCGGCCAGTCGATATCCGCAGTGCGCACGTAACCTGCACCCGGCATGCCGGGCTTGGCTTGAGGCACGGCGCTGGGTTGGGTCAGGCGCAGTTTGACGCGGAACACCAGTTTCTGGCGCTCGTCACGGGTTTCCACTTCTTTGGGGGTGAACTGCGATTTGGCGGCGACAAAGCTGATTTTCGCCGGCAACGGTTGCTGGGGCAGGGCGTCGAGCAGGATCCGCGCGTCGCTGCCGACGGTCAGGCGACCGGTGACGGAGGCGGGCAGGTAAAGGTTCATGTACTGATCACTGGGATCGATCAGCAGCAACACCCGTCCGCCCGCGCCAAGGACTTCGCCGGGCTCGGCCAGGCGCAGTTGGATGATCCCATCGATGGGCGCGCGCAGGCTGCTGTCGTCGATTTCACTGGTGAGCTGGGCGACCTGGGCCTGGGCGGCGCCGATGGTGGCCTTGACCGCATTGACCTGGGCTTGGGCAGCGACCACGGCGGCGTTGCCGGTGTTCTGGCGCGCTTGCTGCTGGTCAATCAATTGGCTGCTGGCGAAGCCGCGTTTGTACAGCTCCTGGGTGCGCCTGAGTTCCTGGCTGGCCAGCAGTTGTTCGCTTTGGCGCAGTTGCACATTGGCTTCGGCGGCGGAGAAGTTTTCCTTGGCGCGCAGCACCTCGGCTTCAGCCTGGGCGCGCTGGGCTTCCAGGGTGCGGGTATCCATGCGCGCCAGCACCTGGCCCTTGAGCACCTTATCGCCTTCGTCCACCCGCACCTCGGCCAGACGCCCGGGGATCTTGGCGGCGATCTGCACTTCGGTCGATTCCAGGCGCCCATTGCCCATGCTCAGGCCTTCGGGCAAGCGGTCCTGGGTGGAGCGCCAGTAACCGAAGCCGCCGGCGCCCACCAGCAGAGCGATCAGTGCGATGGCGAAAACGCGAGAGGTGTGATGGTGCGTCGACATGGCGGCTTCCTGCGGCATTAGCGTCCTAGTTTGACCGGTGCTGCCCTGTAGGCGTTGATGCCGATCAAATGAAGCGCAAGCCTAACCCGGTTAAGCCGTAGATGCATGCGCCGGGGGCGTGACTGCAGGGTTCTGGTCAGCGCAGCGCCAGCACCGCCGACCATTGTTCGGCGGTCACCGGCATCACTGACAGCCGGCTGCCTTTTTGCACCAGCGGTAATTCGGCGAGGGCGGTTTGCTGTTTGAGGAGCCTCAAACCCAGCACCTTGGGAAACGTTTGGACGTGGCAGACGTTAATTGCAGTCCACGGGTTTTTCTCGGGGGTTGCCTTGGCGTCGAAGTAGTGGCTGTCCGGCTCCAGTGCGGTCGGGTCCGGGTAGGCGGCCTCGATGATTTTGCCGATGCCGGCAATGCCAGGCTCAGGGCAACTGGAGTGATAGAAGAAAAATTGGTCACCCACGGCCATGGCGCGCAGGAAGTTGCGCGCCTGGTAGTTGCGCACGCCATCCCAGCGGGCTTCGCCAAGTTTTTCCAGGCCTTTGATAGAGAGTTCGTCGGGCTCGGATTTCATCAGCCAGTAGGCCATTCTTGGGCTCCTGAAAAAGGCAGTGGGCAAGTTGTCAGGCAATTTGATGACAAACCGACGGTCGGTTGGCGTCAAGGTTTGCGTGTTGGTTCACGTTATCGCAGAATGCCGGGATTTTAAGCTTGACGCAGCTGCAACGGACTACTTTGGAACGTTGTTGTCATCGTGTACGAGGTGCCTGAAGGGGGGCAATCGATGCAACGTAAACCGGATTTACTATGGATTTTGGTGATTTTGTTTGGTCTGGGCGTCGTGACCACCGGGTATGCGCAAAGCTTGTGGTCGAACAAGACCGATGCGCCGGTTGAGCTGACTCAACAGCAGCCGCAACCTTTCAAGCGTTAACCCTTCCTTCCAGAACGCCGCTGCTTACAGCGGCGTTTTTGCGATGTACCACTGCCTGTCGGTGACGGTGCCCGCCAACGGCACATCCCAGCTGGCCTGTGCCAATCGATCGACTTTCTGACATTCGTGGGCCAGGCCCAACAGCGTCGGCTTGCGCCAGTTTTGGCGGCGTGCCATGTACGCCAGGCTGCGGTCGTAGAAACCGCCACCCATGCCCAGACGGCCACCCTCGTCATCGAACCCCACCAACGGCAGCAATACCAGGTCCAGCGCCCACACCTGGCGTTGGCAGGCCGCGTTGACCCGTGGCTCCAGAATGCGAAAGCGATTGGGAGACAGTTTTTCCCCTGGTCGCACGCGCTGGAACACCATCTTGGTACGCGGCCATGCGCTCAGTACCGGCAGGTAAGTGGCCTTGCCCCGGCGCTGAGCGGCACGCAGCAGCAATCGCGGATCGATTTCACCGTCCGTCGGCAGGTATAGGGAGATATGTTTGGCCCGGCGAAACAGCGGGTGCTGTGCCAGTTGGCGATACAGGCCATGGGCGGCCTGGCGCTGTTCGCTCGGCGTGAGCGCGCGGCGGGCCTTGCGCAACATGCGTCGAAGGTGCGGACGGGACAGCGGCGCAGGTTCGGTCATGGTTTTCGGCTCTTAAAACAATGCCAGTCCGAAGACTGGCATTGAGTTTGGGAATTCAGGCTCCCCGACAGAGCCGCTGTCGACTTAGCCCTTGAACCCGAAAGTTCAAGGTGGAAGATGCAGTAGGCTTTAAGGCTTTCCGTCTAGCGGACATGCACACCAGCCCAACGTGCAACTTCCAGGGTAGTGCGAATCGGCTCAGGGACATCGCCGACTGGCAAACACGCCAGGGAGTGGGGCGAGTATACCTTAAACGGACGCGGCAATCAGCCCTTGGGTGTGTCCGAGTCGGTGGAAAGCGCCAGATCCACGCGTTCGAGCAGGTCACGAACTTGCTCTCGGGTCGAACCGCTGGCCTGTACGTCAGGGCGTTCCTGCTTGTGCAGCAGGTCATGGGTAATGTTCAGCGCGGCCATTACGGCGATACGGTCGGCGCCGATGACTTTGCCGCTGCTGCGGATTTCACGCATCTTGCCATCCAGGTAGCGGGCGGCGCTCACCAGGTTGTTGCGCTCTTCCTGGGGACAGATGATCGAATATTCTTTGTCGAGGATCTGCACGGTGACGCTATTGCTTGAACTCATGAGTCTTGCTCCAGGGCCTTCAGGCGCGAAATCATCGATTCGACCTTACGCCGGGCGATTTCGTTTTTTTCAATGAGGTGAGCGCGTTCCTCGCGCCAGGTCTTTTCCTGAGCTAATAGGAGTCCGTTTTGACTCTTAAGTTGCTCGACCCGAGTAATTAGCAATTCGAGTCTGGCCATCAGCGCTTGCAGGTCGGTGTCTTCCATTGGGTTCCACTGGATTTTGTCTGATGAATGGCAACTGCAGGATAAACGATCTGACGCCCTTGATAGTCTTGGTACGTCTGCCGGTGCTAGGATACAGCGCTCCATTCTAGACATTGCGCCGTCTGGCGCCTAGCTCACCATGCCCATTCAGAACTCCCCGTACGATGCTTTTTCCAAACTGCTGAGCGCCAGCGGTCACCCTTGCTCGCCTGCCGAACTGCACGGCGTGTTGCTGGGCCGCAGTTGCACCGGTGTCGGCTTTGATGCCGACAACTGGCTGGCCGATGTGGCCGAACTGCTGGAAACCGAACCGACCGAGAACGTGCGTAACGCACTGATCGGCCTGCAAGAGATGGTCAAGGGCGAACTGACCGGCGACGACGTCACCGTGGTCCTGCTGCTGCCGACCGATGACGCACCGCTCACCGAACGTGCCGCTGCACTGGGCCAATGGTGCCAGGGCTTCCTCCACGGTTTCGGCGTGAATGCCGGTGGCCTCGAGCTGAGCACCGACGCCAAGGAAGTGTTGCAGGACCTCGCCGCGATTTCCCAGGTGCAAGATGCACTGGAAGAGTCCGAAGACGGTGAAGGCGACTACATGGAAGTCATGGAATACCTGCGCGTCGCGCCATTGCTGCTGTTCACCGAGACCAAGAAGTCCGCTGAACCTGCAGCACCCAAGCCGTCGCTGCATTAAGAAAGGAAACCCATTTGCCCATGATCCATATCCCTAAAGCGGAATACACCCGGCGCCGCAAGGCGCTCATGGCGCAGATGGAACCCAACAGCATCGCGATCCTGCCGGCTGCCGCCGTGGCGATCCGCAACCGCGATGTGGAGCACGTCTACCGCCAGGACAGCGATTTCCAGTACCTGAGCGGCTTCCCCGAGCCCCAGGCGGTGATCGTGCTGATGCCCGGTCGCCAGCACGGCGAGTACGTGCTGTTCTGCCGTGAACGCAACGCCGAACGCGAATTGTGGGACGGCCTGCGTGCCGGCACCGAAGGTGCGATCCGTGTGTTCGGCGCCGACGATGCCTTCCCCATCACCGATATCGACGACATCCTGCCCGGCCTGATCGAAGGCCGCGACCGGGTCTATTCGGCCATGGGCAGCAACGCCGAATTCGATCGGCACCTGATGGAGTGGATCAATGTGATCCGCTCTAAAGCGCACCTTGGCGCCCAGCCGCCGAACGAATTCGTTGCCCTGGATCATTTGCTCCACGACATGCGCCTGTATAAATCGGCGGCGGAAGTGAAGGTGATGCGCGAAGCCGCACGGATCTCCTGCGCGGCCCATGTAAAGGCGATGCAAGCCTGCCGCGCCGGCCTCTACGAATTCAGCCTCGAGGCCGAGCTGGATTATGAGTTCCGCAAAGGCGGCGCGAAAATGCCCGCCTATGGCTCTATCGTCGCCGCCGGGCGCAACAGTTGCATCCTGCATTACCAGCAGAATGACGCGCTGCTCAAGGACGGCGACCTGGTGCTGATCGACGCCGGGTGCGAAATCGACTGCTACGCCAGTGACATCACCCGCACCTGGCCGGTCAATGGCAAGTTTTCGCCTGAGCAAAAAGCTATCTACGAGGTTGTGCTGGCCTCCCAGGAAGCCGCCTTTGCCGAGATCGCGCCGAACAAACATTGGAACCAGGCCCATGAGGCCACCGTGCGGGTCATCACCGCGGGGCTGGTGAAGCTGGGTTTGCTGCAAGGTGATATCGATGAACTGATCGCCAGCGAAGCCTACAAACCCTTCTATATGCACCGCGCCGGCCATTGGCTGGGCATGGATGTGCATGACGTGGGCGAGTACCGAGTGGGTGGTGAATGGCGCGTGCTGGAAGTCGGCATGGCGTTGACCGTGGAGCCGGGGATCTACATCTCGCCGGACAACACCAGCGTGGCAAAGAAATGGCGTGGCATTGGCGTGCGCATCGAGGACGACGTGATAGTGACCAAACAAGGCTGTGAGATTCTGACCAGCGGCGTGCCCAAGACTGTCGCCGAGATTGAAGCCCTGATGGCGGCTGCGCGATGAGTCGGGTCAACCTGGCGATCATCGGCGGCGGTCTGGTCGGTGCGAGCCTGGCGCTGGCATTGCAGGCGGGGGCCAAGGCGCGGGGCTGGAAGATCATGCTGATCGAACCCTTCGCGCCGGGTGACAGCTATCAGCCAAGCTACGATGCGCGCTCCTCGGCGCTTTCGTTCGGCGCCCGGCAGATCTATCAGCGCCTGGGTGTGTGGCAGGCTATTTCCCCGCGTGCCGAGCCGATCAAACAGATTCACGTGTCGGACAAAGGCCGCTTCTCCACCGCGCGCTTGTCCGCCATGGAGGAGGGCGTGCCGGCCCTGGGCTATGTGGTGGAAAACGCCTGGCTCGGCCAATGCCTGTGGCAGGGCCTGGATAAAGATGTGGTGAGCTGGCGCTGCCCTGCGGAAGTCTCGCGCCTGGAGCCACTGCCCGACGGCTACCGCCTGACCCTCAACGACGAAACCGTGCTGGAGTGCGACCTTGCGGTGCTCGCCGATGGCGGCCGCTCCGGCTTGCGCGAGCAATTGGGCATTGGCGTGAAAACCCGGCCTTATAACCAGAGCGCGTTGATCGCCAATATCACCCCGAGTGAATCCCACAACGGCGAAGCCTTCGAACGCTTTACCGATGAGGGGCCGATGGCCTTGCTGCCGCTGCCGGATAACCGCTGCGCACTGGTGTGGACCCGTATCGGCATGGACGCCCAGCGCCTGGCCGGCCTCGATGAGCGCAGTTTTCTGAGCGAATTGCAGGATGTGTTCGGCTATCGCCTGGGCACCCTCAAGCAAGTCGGCGCGCGACATTTGTATCCGCTGACCCTGGTGGAGGCCGAAGAGCAAGTGCGTTCGCACCTGGCTATCCTCGGCAATGCCGCCCACAGCCTGCACCCGATTGCCGGGCAGGGGTTCAACCTGTCCCTGCGCGATGCCAACGCCCTGGCCGAGGCCTTGCTGGCCGGGCCGGCGGTACCAGGTGACCTGGCGACCCTGCAGGCCTATCGCGAGCGTCAGCGGCTGGACCAGCAGTTGACCGTGGGCTTCTCCGATCAGGTCACGCGCCTGTTCGGCAGCGCCCAGCCGCTGGTGGCGTTCGGGCGCAGCATGGGCCTGTTGGGCCTGGACTTGTTGCCGCCGGCCAAGCGCTGGTTCGCCCGTCAGGCCATGGGCCTGGGTACGCGTCCCGATGCGTAAGTGGCTGGTTGAGCGTCTGGGCAAGGCGCGGTTGTTGCGCTGGGTCATGACCCTGTACCCGCCGTACCTGGGGGCCGGGGTCAGTGTGCAGCACATGAGTGCGGATTTTCGTCATGTCAAAGTGCGCATGGGCCTGGGCTGGTACAACCGTAACTATGTCGGCACCCAGTTCGGCGGCAGCCTTTATTCGATGGTCGATCCGTTCTACATGCTGATGCTGATGGAGAACCTGGGTCGCGATTACATCGTGTGGGACAAGGCCGCGAGCATCGACTTTATCTCGCCGGGCAAAGGCCCGGTATATGCGGAATTTTTCATCGATGACGCTTTGCTGGATGAAGTGCGTCGACAGACCGAAGGTGGCGAGAAGTACCTGCCCCACCTCAAGGTCCAGATTCATGACGGCTCCGGCACCCTGGTGGCGCGGGTCGACAAAACCCTTTACGTGCGGCGCAAGCCGCCAGCGAGACAGGCTTAAAGCATGGACATGCGCGCAGATGTGCTGATTGTCGGGGCCGGAATGGTCGGAAGCGCCCTGGCGCTGGCGTTACAGGGCAGCGGCCTGCACGTGCTGTTGCTCGACGGCAGCCCGCTGAGTGTCAAACCGTTCGACCGCGACGCGGCCTTCGAGCCGCGTGTGAGCGCGTTGTCGGCCGCCAGCCAGCGCATCCTCGAACGCCTGGGTGTGTGGGACGGCATCATTTCGCGCCGTGCCAGCCCGTATGGCGAGATGCAAGTGTGGGACGGCAGCGGCACCGGGCAGATCCACTTTGCGGCCGCCAGCGTGCATGCCGACGTGCTCGGGCATATCGTCGAAAACCGTGTGGTGCAGGATGCCTTGCTCGACCGTCTGCACGACTGCGACCTGGGCCTTTTGGCCAACTCGCGCCTGGAACAGATGCGCCGCTCCGGCGATGACTGGCTGCTGAGCCTGGCCGATGGCCGTACCTTGCGCGCACCGCTGGTGGTTGCCGCCGACGGTGCCAATTCCGCCGTACGTCGCCTCACCGGTACCGCGACCCGTGAGTGGGATTATCTGCACCACGCCATCGTCACCAGCGTGCGCAGTAGCCAGCCGCACCAGCGCACGGCCTGGCAGCGGTTTACCGATCACGGCCCGCTGGCGTTTTTGCCGCTGGAACGGGACGGGCAGGAAGATTGGTGCTCCATTGTCTGGTCGACCACGCCGGCTGAGTCCGAGCGCTTGATGGCGTTGGATGACGAACCGTTCTGCCGTGAACTGGAGCGCGCCTTCGAAGGGCGCCTAGGCACCGTGCTCAGTGCCGATCCGCGGGTCTGCGTGCCGTTGCGCCAGCGTCATGCCAAACGCTATGTGGCCGAAGGGCTGGCGTTGATCGGCGATGCGGCTCACGTGATCCATCCTTTGGCGGGGCAGGGCGTGAACCTGGGCTTTCTCGATGCGGCAGTGCTGGCCGAAGTGCTGTTGTCGGCCACTGAGCGCGGTGAGCGCCTGGCGGATGTGAAAGTGCTCAGCCGTTACGAGCGTCGGCGTATGCCGCACAACCTGGCGCTGATGGCCGCGATGGAAGGCTTTGAACGGCTGTTCCAGGCCGATCAACTGCCGTTGCGCTGGTTGCGTAATGCCGGCTTGAAGATGGTCGACCAGATGCCCGAAGCCAAGGCGGTATTTGTGCGCCAGGCCCTCGGATTGACCGGGGATCTGCCGGAGCTTGCCAGGCCCTGAGGCATCTGTGCAACATCTGGTAACGCCTCCGCCAAGCGTTACCAAATGTGAGTCCCTATCATTTGCGCTCCCTTTGCAAACGAGAGACCGCACCTATGTTGGCACCCAAGCGCCTTCTGACTGCCCTGGCACTCACCCTGATCGGCAGCACCACCGTGCAGGCAGCCGACGAAGTGGTGGTCTACTCCTCGCGCATCGACGAACTGATCAAGCCGGTGTTCGACGCCTACACCAAAAAGACCGGTGTGCAGGTCAAGTTCATCACCGACAAGGAAGCCCCGCTGATGCAGCGCATCAAGGCCGAGGGCGAAAACGCCACCGCCGACCTGCTGCTCACCGTCGATGCCGGCAACCTCTGGCAAGCCGAGCAGATGGGCATCCTGCAACCCTTCACCTCACCGGTGATCGACAAGAACATCCCCCTGCAATACCGCTCCTCCAAACACGCCTGGACCGGCTTGAGCCTGCGCGCGCGGACCATCGCCTATTCCACTGACCGGGTAAAACCGGCAGAGCTGACCACCTACGAAGCCCTGGCCGACCCGCAGTGGGCAGGACGTCTGTGCCTGCGTACGGCGAAAAAGGTCTACAACCAGTCGCTGACTGCGACCCTGATTGAAACCCACGGCGCGGCCAAGACCGAAGAAATCATCAAGGGCTGGGTGAATAACCTGTCCACCGACGTGTTTTCCGATGACATCGCTGTTCTGGAAGCGATCAACGCCGGGCAATGCGACGTGGGTATCGTCAACACCTACTACTATGGTCGTCTGCACAAGCAGAAGCCGGACCTGGCGGTGAAGCTGTTCTGGCCGAACCAAGGCGACCGTGGTGTGCACGTGAACCTGTCGGGTATCGGCCTGACCAAGCACGCGCCACACCCGGAGGCTGCCAAGGCCCTGGTGGAGTGGATGACCACGCCTGAGGCGCAACAGATCTTTGCGGACGTGAACCAGGAGTTCCCGGCCAACCCGGCGGTACCGCCGTCGGCCGAAGTGGCCACCTGGGGCAAGTTTGTTGCGGACACCTTGCCGGTGGAAGTGGCGGGCAAGCGTCAGGCTGAGGCGATTCGGTTGATGGATCGGGCGGGCTGGAACTAAGTACAATCTGCGCGACACCGCAGGTCTAAATGTTAGCGGCGACTTCAAGATTTTCATTTTCATGAGAGTTTTTCCTTGGCCCACCCCGCCCAACGCCGTTGGTACCTGCCGGTCTTCACCGTCGCCGCCCTGGTGCTGCTGCCGCTGAGCGTGCTGTTGCTGTCCTGGCAAAGCATCGACCTGCAGATCTGGTCCCATCTCTGGGAAACCCAGATGCCGCGTCTGCTGGGCAATACCTTGACCCTTGTGCTCGGCGTTGGCATCGGCGTGACACTGCTGGGCGTCAGCCTTGCCTGGCTGACCAGCCTGTGTGAGTTCCCTGGGCGACGCTGGCTCGACTGGGCATTGATGCTGCCGTTCGCCATTCCGGCTTATGTGTTGGCCTTTGTATTTGTTGGCCTGCTGGACTTCTCGGGCCCGGTGCAAACCCTGCTGCGAGATTGGCTCGGCAGCGGCTTGCGGCTGCCGCGCGTGCGCTCCACCAGCGGCGTGATCATTGTGCTGGTGCTGGTGTTTTATCCCTACGTTTACCTGTTGGCGCGCAGCGCATTCCTATCCCAGGGCAAAGGCTTGATGGAGGCTGCACGGGTGCTGGGGCAATCGCCGTGGCAAGCGTTCTGGCGGGTGGCACTGCCGATGGCGCGGCCAGCGATCGGTGCCGGGGTTGCGCTGGCGTTGATGGAGACCCTGGCGGATTTCGGTGCGGTCTCGGTGTTCAATTTCGATACGTTCACCACGGCCATTTATAAGACCTGGTACGGCTTTTTCAGCCTGTCCAGCGCAGCCCAACTGGCCAGCCTGTTGCTGCTGGTGGTGATGCTGGTGCTGTACGGCGAACGCCGCGCACGGGGCGCCAGCCGCCCGAGCAACGAGCGACCACGGGGCAAGGCGCTGTACCACCTGACCGGTTTCAAGGCGACAGCGGCCAGTACCTGGTGTGGTCTGGTGTTCGCGTGTGCCTTTGTGATCCCGGTGCTGCAACTGGTCGCGTGGTTCTGGCAGCGCGGGCGGTTCGATCTGGATGAACGCTATGCGGGGCTGATCGTACATACCCTTTATCTTGGCGGCATTGCGGCGCTGATCACGGTGAGCGTGGTGCTGGTGCTGGCCTTCGCCAACCGTCTGGCGCCGACACGGGCGATTCGCTCCGGTATCAGTCTGGCCAACGTCGGCTATGCCTTGCCGGGCTCGGTGCTGGCAGTGTCGATCATGTTGGCCTTCAGCTACCTGGACCGTGAACTGGTGGTGCCGCTGTCGGGCTGGCTGGGCGGTGCGGGTAAGCCGTTGCTGCTGGGCAGCCTGTCGGCGCTGGTGCTGGCGTATCTGGTACGTTTTCTGGCGGTGGCCTACGGACCGTTGGAAAACAGCCTGGCACGCATCCGGCCTTCATTGCCGGAAGCCGCGCGCAGTCTCGGCGTGAGTGGACCACGACTGTTTTTCAAAGTGTATCTGCCGCTCTTGCTCCCCGGAACCTTGAGCGCGGCGTTGCTGGTGTTTGTCGATGTGCTCAAGGAAATGCCGGCCACCTTGCTGATGCGCCCGTTTGGCTGGGACACGCTGGCGGTGCGGATCTTTGAAATGACCAGCGAAGGCGAGTGGGCGCGGGCCTCTTTGCCGGCACTGACGCTGGTGCTGGTGGGCCTGCTGCCGGTCATTGGGTTGATTCGACGCTCTGCTCGACCCATCGGTTAGGTGCCAGTCCTACGGCTTGCGGCTACAATGCGCGGCATTCGGTGCGCTCCGCCTTTCGGATCGGGTCGCTGTACGTGGCTGTAGCCCTTGCTTTTCAGGGTTTTCAGCACGAACAGCAACGCTGCGCACCTTCGCCAAGCCCGGAAGGAGAAACCCATGGGACAGCGTACGCCTCTGTATGACCTGCATCTCGCCCTCGGCGCGAAAATGGTCGATTTTGGCGGTTGGGATATGCCTCTGCACTACGGCTCGCAAGTTGAAGAGCACCATCAGGTGCGACGCGACTGCGGGGTGTTCGATGTATCTCACATGACCGTGATCGATGTCACAGGCCCCCAGGCCAAGGAATGGCTGCAGCACTTGCTGGCCAATGATGTGGATCGTTTGCACGGCTGCGGCCGTGCGTTGTACAGCGCCATGCTCAACGAGCGCGGCGGCGTGGTGGACGACATGATCGTGTACCGCACCGAGGCCGCGTACCGGCTGGTGGTCAACGCCGCCACCCGTGATCAGGACATGGCCTGGATGCAAGCCCAACTGGGCAGCTATCAGGTGCAACTGCATGAGCGGTCGGAGTTGGCCATGCTCGCCATTCAAGGCCCCAATGCCCGGCAGAAAATTGCCGAACTGGTCACCCAATCGCGCGGTACCCTGATTCACCAGCTCAAGCCCTTTGAAGGCCAGGCCGATGGCGATTGGTTCATCGCCCGCACGGGTTACACCGGCGAAGACGGCCTGGAAATTGTCCTGCCGGCCGATCAGGCCCCAGGCTTTTTCAACGACCTGGTGGGCGCCGGTATTTCACCTATCGGCCTTGGCGCGCGGGACACCCTGCGCCTTGAAGCCGGCATGAACCTGTACGGCCAGGACATTCACCCGGACGTTTCGCCCTTGGCGGCGAACATGGCCTGGAGCATCGCTTGGGAGCCCGCCGCGCGTAATTTCATCGGCCGTGCAGCGCTGGAGGCCGAGTTGGCGGCCGGTGTGCAGTTCAAATTGGTTGGGCTGGTGCTGGAAGAGCGTGGTGTTTTACGGGCTCATCAGGTTGTTCGCATCGCCAATGTTGGCGAAGGAGAGATCACCAGTGGTAGTTTCTCTCCTACGCTTAGCAAATCCATTGCCCTGGCGCGTGTACCGACGGCGACTGCCGATCGGGCCGAAGTGGAAATCCGCGGCAAGTGGTACCCGGTTCGAGTGGTCAAACCGACCTTTGTGCGCCATGGCAAAACCTTGATCTAACCTTCCGGCAGGCCAATGGCCGCTGACACTTTTTCTTGAGGACACAGACTATGAGCAATATCCCTGCGGACCTGCGTTTTGCCGAAAGCCACGAATGGGCCCGTTTGGAAGCCGACGGTACTGTGACCGTCGGCATCTCCGACCATGCCCAGGAAGCGTTGGGGGATGTGGTGTTTGTTGAGCTGACAGAAGTGGGCAAGGTGTTTGCCGCTGGAGATCAATCGGGCGTAGTTGAGTCAGTGAAGGCCGCTTCGGATATCTACTCGCCGATTGCGGGCGAAGTGATTGCCGTGAACGAGGAACTGGGTGGCAGCCCTGAGCTGCTGAACTCCGACCCTTACGGCGCCTGGATCTTCAAGCTCAAGCCAAGCGACGCGGCTGAAATGGGCAAATTGCTGGATGCCGCCGGTTACAAATCCGCTATCGGCGAGTAAACGCAAGACCGATGTGGGAGGGCGCAAGCCTCCCTCCCACATTCAAGCGCGGCCGGTGGTGAGTGTCAGTTCGCTTTCAGCACTGCCTTGACCGCCGCCACCGACCGTTCCACGTCCGCCTCTGTCATCGCCGTAAACATCGGCAACGACACGATCAAACGCCCAACCCGCTCCGCCACTGGAAACATCCCCTCCTTGAACCCCTGCGCCCGATACAGGCTAAGCAGGTGAATCGACGGATAGTGATAGCCAATACCCACGCCTTGGGCTTGCATCTGCTCCATGAAGGTCGCGCGGGCGGGCAAGCCATCCTGGCGTTCCGGCAGCACCAGTTGGAACAGGTGCCAGTTGCTGTTTTCGAAATCTGCCGGGGGCAATTGCGCGCCATACCTTCCTTCAAAATCACTGCCAAAGCACTTGAAGTAGTGCCGCGCCAGGTTCTGGCGGTGGGCGGTGATCTGTTCGATGTGGGCAAACTGCCCCAGCCCGATGGCGGCGGCGATATCGGTCATGTTGAACTTGCCGCCCAATACGTCCACATCCAGGCCGTCGAAACCGCTGCGGGTCACGCCCTGCAAGCGGTATTTTTCTGCCAGGCGTGCCTCTTCGGCGTTATTCAACACCAGGCAACCGCCCTCGGAAGAGGTGATGTTCTTGTTGGCCTGAAAACTGAACGACACGAAGTCTCCCGTGGCACCGATACGCTCTCCATCCCAGCTGGAACCCAGGGCCTGGGCGGCATCCTCGACGATACGCAGGTTGTACTTGTTAGCCAGGGCGTAAAGCATCGGCATATCCACAGGCAGGCCGGCCAGGTACACCGGGATGATTGCCTTGGTGCGCGGCGTGATCGCCGCTTCCACCTGGGCCAGGTCGATATTGCGGGTGACCGGGTCGATATCGGCAAACACCGGTGTGGCGCCCACCTCCAGGATCACGTTCGCCGTGGCGACCCACGAGATCGGTGTGGTGATGACCTCATCCCCCGGCCCGATACCGGCGATGCGCAGGGCGATCTCCATGGTGCAGGTGCCAGAGTTGAACGTGCGCACCGGACGGCCGCCAAAGTACTCCGACAGCTGGGCCTCGAACGCCTGTACTTTCGGCCCGCTGGTGATCCAGCCCGAGCGAAGCACATCGCCTACCGCCGAAATAGTGGCTTCATCGATGGTAGGTTTGGAGAACGGCAGAAAGGGCTGTTGGCTCATAGCGACGAAGGCGTCCGTTTCAGATTGGCGATGAATGAGAGGCTTATCAGTGCGGGTATGGTTGCACGGCATGACTGAATATAGCCTGTCGCCTGTGAATGAATCGTCACGTCGCGGGCAAAAAAATGCCGCTGTAGCAGCGGCATTTTTTAAAGCAGGGGTATCACTCGGTGACAGCGTTTTTCGCGAGGATGGCGTTGGCCAGTTCCATGTCCGTGGCTTGCAGGCCAGGGTTCTCGGCGCGGACTTTTTGCATGGCGGCTTCCAGGTATGGGCCACGGATCCCGCCATCGCTGGCCACGAAGCTGCCCGCGTCGTCCTGGGCGGCAACTACCAGCTTGTGGTCCTTGAAGGTCAGGTACGTCGAGCCGGTGGTGGCGCCCGACGAGATGACATTGCGCCAGAAGCTATCGGCCATGGCTGAACCGACAGGAAGGGAAAGCACAGCGAGGGTTGCGACAGCATATTTGAGACGCATGATGGGTGACTCCGGTGGGGTTATCTGAGGGTTTTGATTGTAGATAGCGCAACCGAGTTCCATCACTGACTAAACAGTTTCAACTTTTAATATCACACCGTCCTGACCCACTACTCGGACTTGAGCGCCTACGGGGCTGTCCGGGCCGGTCACCATCCACACACCATCGCCGACTTTGACTTTGCCCCGGCCGTCCACGATGGCTTGATGCACCAGGAAGGTACGACCGATCAGCTCCGAACCCCGCTCATTCAGCCCCGGCTGATCACTGGCCTTGGCACTGCTGCGCTGGCGTTTCCACCAGTACACCGCCGTCAGTATCGACAGCACTGCGAACAGCAGCAGCTGCCACTCCAGACCAAGTGGCGGTACCAGGAACTTGATCACGCCCACGGCAGCTGCGGCGATACCCATCCACAACAGGTAACCACCGGCGCCGAATACCTCAAGAATCAGCAGCACCGTGCCCAGTGCCAGCCAATCCCAAAATGAAAGGTGCTGCAGGAAATCCCACATGGCCTCAGCCTTTCTTGTTATCGAACGTTGCCTTGACGATCTCGCCGATACCGCCGACCGCACCAATCACCTGGCTTGCTTCCAGCGGCATGAGAATCACCTTACTGTTGTTGGCAGAGGCCAGCTTGCCCAAGGCGTCGATGTATTTCTGGGCGACGAAGTAGTTGACCGCCTGCACGCTGCCCGACGCGATGGCTTGCGACACCACCTGCGTTGCACGCGCTTCTGCCTCGGCCTGACGTTCACGGGCCTCGGACTCCAAAAACGCCGCTTGCCGGCTGCCCTCGGCCTCGAGGATCTGCGCCTGCTTCTTGCCTTCGGCCGTCAGGATCGCCGATGCCCGCAGGCCCTCGGCTTCCAGGATTTGCGCACGCTTGATCCGCTCGGCTTTCATCTGGCCGGACATGGCGGCCATCAAGTCGGCGGGTGGGCTGATGTCTTTGATTTCGATACGCGTGATCTTGATGCCCCACGGTGCGGTGGCTTCGTCCACGGTTTTGAGCAGTTTCTCGTTAATGCCGTCGCGCTGACTGAGCATGGCGTCCAGTTCCATGGAGCCGAGTACCGTACGGATATTGGTTTGCAGCAGGTTGCGAATGGCATGTTCGAGGTTGTTGACCTCGTAGGCGGCCTGGGCGGTATTGACCACTTGGAAGAAGCACACAGCGTCGATCTGCACCGTGGCGTTGTCGGCCGTGATCACTTCCTGAGGCGGGATGTCCAGCACGCTTTCCATCACGTTGATCTTGCGACCAATGCGGTCCATGACTGGAATGATGATATTCAGGCCGGGCTTGAGCGTGTTGGTGTAGCGGCCAAAACGCTCGACCGTCCATTGGTAGCCCTGGGGTACTACCTTGAAGCCCATGAACAGGATGGCGATGGCCAAACCCACGAAAAGAAGCAGTACGGTTCCGATCTGCATGGCGATTCCCTATCTGATGGTGTCAGTGACACGATGTCCGGCCGATTGTAGCGGTGTTGTCACCGATAAGAACGGTTTCAAAGCGCTGCAAGCAAGGGTTTTGTTACTGAATCACCGGGCGTCACCCGTAATACCTCCGCCATGGTGGTCAGCCCTGCCTTCACCTTTCCCATGCCGGCTGTGCGCAGGTCACACATCCCTTGCTCAATCGCGGCCCTCCGTAACGACTGCACATCGGCGCCTGGCGTGATGAGCGCTTTGATCGCCTCGTTCAGCACCATGACCTCGTACACCCCTGCTCGGCCCCGATACCCGCTGTTTCGGCATTGCGCGCAGCCAATGGCCTCGTACACCTCACCCGCCGCCTTTTTGCAGTGGGGGCACAGCACGCGTACCAATCGCTGGGCCATCACTCCCAGCAAGGTGGCCTTGATCAAATAATGAGCAATACCCAGCTCCTGCAAACGGCTGATAGCGCTGGGTGCGTCGTTGGTGTGCAGCGTCGACAGCACCAGATGCCCGGTGAGCGCGGCCTGGATCGCCATTTCTGCGGTTTCCTGGTCGCGTATCTCGCCGATCATGATGATGTCGGGGTCTTGGCGCAGCAGGGCGCGGATGCCGCTGGCGAAGGTCAGGTCGATGTTGTGCTGCACCTGCATCTGGTTGAACGCCGGTTCGACCATTTCTATCGGGTCTTCCACCGTGCACAGGTTGACCTCGCGGGTCGCCAGTTGCTTGAGCGTTGTATAGAGGCTGCTGGTCTTGCCCGAGCCGGTGGGTCCGGTGACCAGAATGATGCCGCTGGTCTGGCAAGTCATGGCGTGCCAGCGCTGCTGGTCCTCGGCGGACAGGCCCAACTGATCGAAGTCCTTGAGCAGCACCTGAGGGTCGAAAATCCGCATCACCAGCTTTTCGCCGAAGGCGGTGGGCAAGGTCGACAGGCGCAACTCAACCTCGACACCCTCCGGGCTTTTGGTCTTGACCCGGCCGTCCTGAGGTCTGCGTTTTTCCGCGACGTTCATCCGGCCCAGGCTTTTCAGGCGGCTGACCACCGCCATCGTGACGTGAGGAGGGAATTGATACACATCGTGCAACAGCCCATCAATGCGAAAGCGCACCTGCCCCTGCTCACGGCAGGGTTCGACATGAATATCACTGGCGCGCTGGGCGAATGCGTACTGCAACAGCCAGTCGACGATATGGACGATATGCGCGTCGTTGGCGTCCGGCTCCTGGTCGCCGCTGCCAAGGTTAAGCAGGTCGAAGTTACCCGGCGCTGCCGCTTTTTGATCCGCACCGCTGACGGACTTTGCCAGCCGGTAAAACTCGCCGATACAGCGCTGGATTTCCTGAGGGTTGGCCACCACGCGCTTGATGGAACGCCTGAGCATCTGCGCCAGCCCGGCTTCCCAACCGGTCACATTGGGCTGGGCGCTGGCGACGGTGACGGTGTGCGCATCCACTGCGACGGCAAGAATGGCGTGGCGTTGGGCAAACCCTTGGGACATCAGCGGCACCAGCTTTGCCACATCGATCTTCAAGGGATCAATGCGCAAATAAGGTTGCCCGACATGCAGGGCAAGCCAATGGGTCAGGGTTTCCAGGCAGGGCCCCTGGGCTGCGATGCATTCCAGCGGGTGCTGGGTATTGCCGGCCGGCAGCGCGCACAAACGTTGAGCAATGTCGGCGGTGATAAGCCCGGCCTCGAGCAAAGGCGGCAGCAACGCATGCAGTTCCAATCGCTGATCAACAGACATGAAGGTGTTCCTGGATATCTTGGACGTCATCCCAGGCTAGTCGGCCCCTGAATATCCTCCCTTCACTGTGTATTGCAGGCTTTTACCGGGCGGCCGCAATGACCGCCTGAGGCCCGACGGAATCAGCCGAGCACACGTCCAGCGTGCACACGTTGATCAAGTTTCGAATCTTTTCGCCGATCACTTGGGCCCGGTGCCAGCTCAGGCCATCTATCACAATGTCGATATTCAACAGGCCGTCTGCGCGGGTTACGGTGACTTGGCTGGGCGTTAAAAACTGCAAAGCGAAAAAGTTGAGTACCCGACAGAGCACGTCAGGCTCGGCCTCGGCGGCGACCCTGTAATGGGCTTGGCAATGAGCAGTGCTGACGGCCCAGGCATCGACGCGACCGGTTGGGTGGTGGGTTTCGACGGCGTGCATGCTGATTCTCCAGATTCGACGGAAGAAATTTTTACATGCGCTTGCGGAGATTTCTTATCTAAGATGGGCTCGAATTGCACCTTATTGAATGAATCAATTCAAGGTAACGACCATAAAAGGTATTTTTATGCGCAGCGAGTTGGACGCTTACGACCGCCGTATCCTGGCCCTGCTACAAGAAGATGCGTCGCTCTCCAGTGCGCAGATCGCCGAGCAGGTCGGCCTGTCCCAGTCGCCATGTTGGCGGCGGATTCAGCGGCTCAAGGACGAGGGTGTGATTCGTGGCCAGGTGACGCTGCTGGACCGTAAGAAAATAGGCCTGAACACGCAGATTTTCGCCGAGGTCAAACTCAACGCCCACGGCCGATCCAACTTCACGGAGTTCACCGATGCCATTCGAGGTTTTCCGGAAGTATTGGAGTGCTATGTATTGATGGGCGCGGTGGATTTTTTACTGCGCATCGTGACGTCGGACATTGAGGCGTACGAGCGGTTTTTCTTCGAAAAACTGTCGATGGTGCCGGGGATTCAGGAGGTCAATTCGATTGTGGCGTTGTCCGAGATCAAATCGACCACCAGCCTGCCAGTGTTG
Source organism: Pseudomonas sp. EYE_354 (assembly GCF_023148575.1). Taxonomy (NCBI): domain Bacteria; kingdom Pseudomonadati; phylum Pseudomonadota; class Gammaproteobacteria; order Pseudomonadales; family Pseudomonadaceae; genus Pseudomonas; species Pseudomonas sp. EYE_354. The sequence continues at coordinate 60,630 of NZ_JAHXNQ010000012.1, read as the reverse complement.
CGCTGACAGGCTTGCCCGCAATGGCGATTACAGGCGCAGCAGCGTCTTCCACGCACGGTTCTGGTACACCGCAATCGCCTGATGCATCCGCGCATCCAGCGACTCATCGGTGATTGGCTGGTTGGCCAGTTGCGCCAACTTGTTCAGCTCGCCGTACAAGCGGTCCAGTTCCGGAATGTCCACCACATGACGTGCGTGGTGCAGCCAGGCCTGGATGCGTTCGATACGCGGCAGTTGCTCGGCCAAGTCTTCCGGTTGTTGCTGGTAGCGCGACAGTTGCAGCGCAACGGCGTCGTCGGCCAGCAGGCGTGGCAGCCAGTTGGTGATTTGCGCGGCGCCCTGGCGGTTGCCACGGACGTTACGCTCTGCGGTCCAACTGCGGGCCAGCAGCCAGCGCGAGGTGTTCAGCGAGAACAGGCCCCAGCGCACGTCTTGCAGTTCTTCGGCGAACTGCTCGGGCGCGGCTTTGCGGATGTCTTCGTCGTCATCACCGGCCTGTACCAGTGGGCGCCAGTCTTCCAGCAAGGCGTCCAGTGCACTGCGCAACTCGCTGGTGGATTGGCGCGGTGCGGCCTGGCCGAGGCTGCCGATCAGCGCGCGCAATTCACCGAGGTTGTCGACCCAGTCCTGCAGCAGGCGCCAGTGACCATTGAAGCGGTATTGCTCGGCCAGACGCTGGCTGCTGCCCAACAGGTGCCACATGATCGCGGCAAATGCGTCGTCCAACGGCATTTCGGCGTGGATCTGCGGCGCTGGCAGGCTCAACGAGTAGCTGCCGGCGTCATATAGACGGTAGCCGCGCTCAGCCTTGCTGATATCGCAGGGCATCAGGGCCAGGGTGGCTGCCAGTTCGGCGGCCAGTTCCAGCAGGGCCGCCGGCTCGCCTTCGCGCAGTTCCAGTTCCAGCTCGCAGATTTCTTCTTTCTGCTTGCCGACCACCACGTGGCCCAGGTCCAGGGCAGCTTCGATCACCACCTTGGCTTTGCCACGACCCCAGGCGATTTCAGCGCGTTCACGCACGAAATCGGTGGTGAAGATTGGCTTGAGGGTTTTTTTGTCCAACTCGGCCAGTTGCCCGGGCCAGCATTCGCCGTCGAGTTTTTTCACGTCGAGCTTGGCTTTGGGCAGATCCCAGTTGTACTCATTGCGTTCCGACAAGCCTGCGACGCTTTGGCCACGGGTCTTGAGGGTCTGGATGATCTCGTCACCGTCTTTGCGCAGGCGCAGGGCGACTTTGGCCTGGGCCAGGTCACGCTCTGGGGTGTCGAAATACTGGTTCATCAACTCACGGCGTTCCCAGCCACTTTTGTTGCGTTTTTTCAGTAGCGGGTGCTCACGCAGTGCGGCGAGTGTTTCGCGGCTGACGCGGAGCTTGATTTCGGTTTCTTTCTGCATGGCCGGAAAATCCAGGATCGGGAGCGCAGCCGGGGAAAAAGGTGGCTGCCAAGGCCGTGCAGTGTACAGGACTGAGCCCGGCAACGCGCCGCAACGGTTTATTGTGTCGTGCAGATGGTTCTATAGTGGGGTTCATCCGGGAAGTAGAGAGACCGCGCATGCCGTTACCCACCATGAAAGAGCAGTTCGCCGCGCTGATTGCCGCGCCCTCGGTCAGTTGCACTCAAGCGTCTCTCGACCAGACCAACCGCCCGGTGATCGATTTGCTCGCCGGTTGGCTGGGCGACCTGGGGTTTTCCATCGACATCCAGTCGGTCAGCCCCGGCAAGTTCAACCTGCTGGCAACGTTCGGCAGTGGGCCGGGCGGCCTGGTGCTGGCCGGCCATAGCGATACGGTGCCTTATGACGCGGCGCTATGGAAAACCGACCCGCTCAAGCTGACGGAAGTCGACGGCCGCTGGGTAGGATTGGGCAGTTGCGACATGAAGGGCTTTTTTGCTCTGGCGATCGAGGCGGTCTTGCCGCTGCTGGATCAGCCCTTCAAGCAACCATTGCTGATCCTGGCCACGTGCGATGAAGAAAGCTCGATGTCGGGCGCTCGTGCCCTGGCCGAGGCCGGTCGCCCGCTGGGCCGCGCGGCGGTGATCGGTGAGCCCACGGGCCTCAAGCCGATCCGCCTGCACAAAGGCGTGATGATGGAGCGCATCGACATCCTCGGGCAAAGCGGCCATTCGTCGGACCCAAGACTGGGCCACAGCGCCCTCGAAGCCATGCATGACGCCATCGGCGAATTGCGCGGCCTGCGTCTGGCCTGGCAGCGCGAATACCGCAATCCACAATTCAGCGTGCCGCAGCCAACGATGAACTTCGGCTGCATTCATGGTGGCGACAACCCCAACCGCATCTGCGGCCAGTGCTCTCTGGAGTTCGACTTGCGACCTTTGCCGGGCATGGACCCCGAGGTGCTGCGCGCGGCCATCCGGCAGAAGCTCGAACCTCTCGCCGAGCGCCATCAGGTCAAGATCGACTATGCGCCGCTGTTCCCCGCAGTGCCGCCGTTCGAGCAGGCTGAAGACGCTGAACTGGTGCGGGTCGCGGAACGATTGACCGGTCATCGTGCCGAAGCAGTAGCGTTCGGCACCGAAGCGCCTTATCTTCAGCGCCTTGGTTGTGAAACCCTGGTTTTGGGCCCTGGCGATATAGCCTGTGCTCACCAGCCGGGCGAATACCTCGAAATGTCACGCTTGACGCCTACAGTGCGTCTATTGCGAGAGCTGATCGAGCATTACTGCCTCAAGCCTGCATAAATTAACCCCTGCCTGTTCGTCCATAGAGACAAGGAGAGTGAGCGTGTCGCCAAGCCTGTTCCGACGATAACCATCAGCCCGCTGTGCGTTTTCACGATTCATCCTTTTTCGGCTGCTTTTTATTACAGGCCCAGGTGTTATGCCCGAATACGTCAATTGGCTTCGTCACGCTTCGCCCTACATCAACGCCCACCGCGACTGCACTTTTGTGGTCATGCTGCCCGGCGATGGTGTGGACCACCCCAATTTCGGCAATATCGTCCACGACCTGGTGCTGCTGCACAGCCTGGGTGTGCGTCTGGTTCTGGTCCACGGTTCGCGCCCGCAGATTGAAGCGCGCCTTGAGGCGCGCGGCCTTACCCCGGCTTACCACGAAGGCCTGCGCATCACGGATGCGGCAACGCTGGAGTGTGTGATCGACGCGGTTGGCCATCTGCGTATCGCGATCGAAGCGCGCTTGTCGATGGACATGGCCTCGTCGCCAATGCAGGGTTCGCGTCTGCGGGTGGCCAGCGGCAATCTGGTGACTGCGCGCCCGATCGGCGTGCTCGAAGGTGTGGATTACCACCACACCGGCGAAGTGCGCCGCGTCGATCGCAAAGGCATCAACCGTCTGCTGGACGAGCGCTCCATCGTGCTGCTGTCGCCCCTGGGTTATTCGCCCACCGGTGAGATCTTCAACCTGGCCTGCGAAGACGTCGCCACCCGCGCCGCCATCGACCTGGGGGCCGACAAACTGTTGCTGTTCGGCGCCGACCTCGGCCTGATCGATGAAAACGGTCGTCTGGTGCGCGAACTGCGCCCGCAACAGGTGCCGGCCCACCTGCAACGCCTGGGCAGCAGCAACTACCAGGCCGAACTGCTCGATGCGGCGGCCGAAGCCTGCCGGGGCGGGGTAGGGCGCAGTCATATCGTCAGCTATGCCGAAGACGGTGCGTTGCTCACCGAGCTGTTCACCCGCGACGGTGGCGGCACGCTGGTGGCGCAGGAGCAGTTCGAACTGGTACGCGAAGCGGCGATTGAAGACGTTGGCGGCTTGCTCGACCTGATCAGCCCGCTGGAAGAACAGGGCATTCTGGTACGCCGTTCGCGGGAAGTGCTGGAGCGTGAGATTGAGCAGTTCAGCGTGGTCGAGCGCGAGGGCATGATCATCGCGTGTGCGGCGCTGTATCAGATCGCCGACTCGGACGCGGGCGAGCTGGCGTGCCTGGCGGTCAACCCGGAGTATCGCCATGGCGGGCGCGGTGATGAGTTGCTGGAACGCATTGAAACCCGTGCCCGTGCCCAGGGCCTGAAGACCTTGTTCGTTCTCACCACCCGTACTGCCCACTGGTTCCGCGAGCGCGGTTTCGTGCCGAGCAGCGTCGACCGTCTGCCGTCGGCGCGGGCCTCGCTGTACAACTACCAGCGTAATTCGAAGATTTTCGAAAAGGCCCTGTAACCCCCGGTTTTGGGAGCACCCTCAGATCTGATTGCAGGAGCAAGCCTGCTTCTTCAGTCAGATCGCGGGTCGCTCTCAAACGCTGAATAGTCCGGCAGCGCCGTCTCAACCTTCCCCTGCTCCTTCAAGCATTTCGCTGTTTCCCGATCGCCTTCGCTGTGCCGCCTTTGAGCAGCGCTTCGGTTTGCTGTGCCTTACGCACTACCCATGCTTTAGAAGTACTGATTTGCGCCGATATGTTGAAGACGACGTTGGCTAAATGGCGCAAGTCTGCCGCCGCCGGGGGGCTTGAACCGAGGTTGCCGATGTGTCTATCGCCCGGCGCAGGGGCGGTGAGTACTCGCGGCCGGCTGTCAAAGCGGCCCTGGACAGCGAAAGAAATTATTAGTGACACAAAAACTGTAACAAATTGACGGGAGGATATGCCTTTCGCCATCATGGCGTCGCCTTTTTGATCGTGGGTGACGTATGCGGCAGAGCGTCCATACTGATCGATCTAAAAAAGTGCTAACAAATACCCTTTAGGAATTAGCTTATGCAGCGTCGAGTCTTCCCTGGCTGGACCGCGCTATGCAAATGCTTATTCCTGGATCGTATGAAAAAGAATGAAATAATTCTTTTTGGGTGTATGAAAAACTCATTACCCTGCAGGGACCAAATCAACGGTGATTAGACCAAGGTAGTAGACACACAAGGTTACGATTGACTTGCCAGTCACTATCCGGTGCTAATCGCGCATCTGTGGATCGAGGGCGTCAGACCCGAGACCAAAGAAATACAAAAATTAGAAACGAGAGGAGCGGTACATGAAGAAGTCCACCTTGGCTTTGGCTGTAGCTTTGGGCGCAATCGCCCAGCACGCAGGCGCGGCCGGTTTCATCGAAGACAGCAAGGCCACACTGGGCTTGCGTAACTTCTACATCAACACTGATAACCGTGACGACGCTACCAAAGCGGCCGGCGCGCAGAACAAGGCGGAAGAGTGGGGCCAAGCTTTTGACCTGCGCTTCATCTCCGGTTACACCCAAGGCACCGTAGGCTTCGGTCTTGACGCTATCGGCCTGCTGGGCGTGCGTCTGGATTCGGGTGGTGGCACCAACGGCGCCACCGCTGCGTCGACTGGTAATGCTGGCTCTTACGGCGGTACGGTTTTCCCGAGCAAGTCCAATGGCGAAGCCGTTGATAACTACTCCAGCCTGGGCCTGACCGCTAAAGTCAAGATCTCCCAGACCGAACTGAAGTTGGGTACTTTGCAGCCTAAGCTGCCGGTCATCGTCACCAACGACGGTCGTCTGTTGCCGCAAACTTTCCAGGGTGGCCAGATCACCACCAACGACATCAAGGACCTGACGCTGGTTGCCGGTCAGATCGAAAAAGCCAAGGGTCGTAACTCCAGCAACGTCGAGAACCTGTCTCTCGCGGGTGCCAACGGCCGTACAGCTGCTGGCCGCGACACCAACAAGTTCTACTACGCTGGTGGCGACTACAAGATCACCAAAGACCTGACTGCCCAGTACTACTACGGCAATCTGGATCAGTTCTACAAACAGCACTTCCTGGGCTTGCTGCACAACTGGGCGATTGGTCCAGGCGTGTTGAAAACCGACTTGCGCTACTTCAATAGCCGCGCTGACGGTGCCAACAGCCACGACGCCAACTACTTCACCACCGGTGATTACGGCACTACCGCTGCTGGCGCTAACGTCACCAAAGGTAAAGTCGACAACAACCTGTACAGCGGCTTGTTCCTGTATTCGGTGGCCGGTCACACCTTCGGTGGTGGTTATCAGGTCAGCAACGGTGACAGCGACTTCCCATGGTTGAACCAAGGCGACGGTTCGTCGGCTTACTTGACCACTGACTCGCAGATCTCCAAGTTTGCCCGTGCTGGCGAACGTACATGGCAAGCTCGCTACGCGTATGACTTCGCTAAAGTGGGTGTGCCAGGTTTGACTGCTGGTGTGGTTTACCTGCGTGGCGACAATATCGATACCCGCGGTCGAGTGGGTGTTGCCCAGGTCCAAACAAACTCCAATGGCGCGAACGAGTGGGAGCGTGACATCACTGTTGCCTACGTCGTACCAGAAGGTACGTTCAAGAACGTCGGTGTGGCCTGGAAAAACGCCATGTGGCGCAACGATATTGCCGGTCAGCGCAACCAAGACGAAAACCGCGTAATCGTCAGCTACTCGCTGCCACTGCTGTAATAGCGTAAAGCTGTTGTAAGACCGTAAAACCTTGCCCGGCGCAACGCCGGGCAAGGTGTCTTGCTTTTCAAGTCGGGCTAAACCCCCGCAAGCCCTTCCTGAACCCCTCTTTACAGCGTCTCAAGGCCTTCTCGAACCTTGAAAGCGATGTTGCACCTCGCCCTTTCCCGCGTCCAATGAACACATTTTTAATATTCTTTTATCGTCTAGATAAATCGATATTTATTCTTTTTAAATAATCTGCAATCCATGCACAGTAGGCTCCATAAGTATTCATCAGGAGCCACACCATGAGCCTAAGACTGGGCGATATCGCCCCCGACTTCGAACAGGATTCCAGCGCCGGCAAGATTCGCTTTCATGAATGGCTGGGCGACAGCTGGGGCGTGTTGTTTTCCCATCCGGCGGACTTCACCCCGGTGTGCACCACCGAGCTGGGGTTTACCGCCAAGCTCAAGGATGAATTCGCCAAGCGTGGCGTCAAGGCCATCGCCCTGTCGGTCGACCCGGTGGACTCGCACCACAAGTGGATTGAAGACATCAACGAAACCCAGCACACCGTGGTCAACTTCCCGATCCTGGCTGACGCTGACCGCAAGGTCTCGGACCTGTACGACCTGATCCACCCGAACGCCAGTGACACCCTTACCGTGCGTTCTTTGTTCGTGATCGACCCGAACAAAAAGATTCGCCTGACGATTACTTATCCGGCCAGCACTGGGCGTAACTTCCATGAAATCCTGCGGGTTATCGACTCGCTGCAGCTGACCGACAACCACAAGGTCGCCACGCCCGCCAACTGGCAGGACGGTGATGATGTGGTGATCGTGCCGTCGCTCAAGGATGAAGAAGAGATCAACAAGCGCTTTCCCAAGGGTTACAAGGCAGTGAAGCCCTATCTGCGGCTCACCCCACAACCCAATCGCTGAAGCTCGGGGGCTTGTCCCCGATGGCGTCACCAAATGCACCGCCTTTCAAGCTGAATGACACAGGGGTTTTCAGGCCGTTTCCACGGCCTTTTTTTCGTCTGGTGACTTCAAAACCGTATATGCAATTAAAGAATAAACAAATGAAAAAATAAGATTTATAGATATATAAATCTACTGATAAGGTCTGTTCCATCTTGGCGCCATCGCCCACCCAGCGAACCGCCGGCACTTGCTCAAGGAATCCCTGCATGTTGGTCGTCACACTTGGAGGCAGTCCCAGTCAGCGTTCCCGTTCCGGGGTCCTGCTGGAAAAAACCCGTCAATGGTTGCAAGACAAAGGCGTTGAAGTGGTGAGTTACCAGGTACGGGACTTCCCGGCCGAAGACCTGCTGCACGCACGCTTCGACAGCCCAAAGGTCATCGACCTGCTGCAACAGGTGGCTAACGCCGACGGCCTGGTGATCGCCACGCCGGTGTACAAGGCGTCATTCTCCGGGGCGCTGAAGACCGTGCTCGACCTGCTGCCTGAACGCGCGCTGGCCCACAAGGTCGTGTTGCCGATGGCCACGGGCGGCAGCATCGCCCACATGCTGGCAGTGGACTATGCCTTGAAACCGGTGCTGTCGGCGCTGAAGGCCCAGGAATTGCTCCACGGCATTTTTGCCGAAGACAGCCAGATCGCCTATGGCGAGGGCAGCGTTCAGGCGCAACTGGTGCCGGTGCTCGAGCAGCGTTTGCACGAGGCGCTTGAAACGCTCTACAGCGCCATGGCCCGTCGCCCGAAACCGCTGGACCCCCATGTATTGAATGATCGTTTGTTGACTGCTCGCTGGAGCATCTAAGCCTCACCCCTTTAAGAAACACTCACCTTACTCAGCCGCCAACGGCCAAGCAGGTGCAGCCAAAACCCTCATCGCATAATTGGAGAGAGCGCCATGCGCACTGTCATTTTGCGTCGTGGCCTGGTCGCACTGTTTGCTGCGGCTGTGTCCTTCGGCGCCATTGTTCAAGCCCAAGCCGCCGAGACCTTGCGGATCGGTTATCAGAAATACGGCACCCTGGTGCTGCTCAAAGCCAAGGGCACCCTGGAAAAACGCCTGGCCGCCAAAGGCGTGCAGGTGCAGTGGACCGAGTTTCCCGGTGGGCCGCAATTGCTCGAAGGCCTGAACGTCGGTTCCATCGACTTCGGCGTGACCGGCGAAACCCCGCCCGTGTTCGCCCAGGCGGCCGGTGCCGATCTGCTCTACGTCGCCTACGAGCCGCCCGCGCCGACCAGTGAAGCGATCCTGGTACCCAAGGACTCGACGATCACATCCGTGGCCGAGCTTAAGGGCAAGAAAATCGTGCTCAATAAAGGCTCCAACGTGCACTACCTGTTGGTACGTGCCCTCGAAGACGCCGGCCTGAAATACACCGACGTGCAGACCGTTTTCCTGCCGCCCGCCGATGCCCGCGCCGCGTTCGAGCGCGGCAGCGTGGACGCCTGGGTGATCTGGGACCCGTACCAGGCCGCCGCCGAGAAACAATTGCAAGCCCGCACCCTGCGTGACGGTACCGGCATTGCCGACAACCACCAGTTCTACCTGGCCACCAAGCCGTATGCCGAGCAACACCCGGACGTGATCACGGCACTGGTGGAAGAAGTGCGTGCAGTGGGCGAATGGTCCAAGGCCAACCCGCAGGAAGTCACCGAACAAGTCGCACCGCTGCTCGGCCTGCCGGCTGACATCACCCTGACCTCGGTGAAGCGCCAGGGCTACGGCGCGCTGTTTCTCACGCCTGAAGTGGTCGCCGCCCAACAAAAAATCGCCGACAGCTTCTACCAACTCAAATTGATCCCTAAACCCTTGAGCATCAAGGACGTGATCTGGACGCCACCGGCCGCTGTGGCCAAAGCGCCGTAATCCGACTTTCTTCAGGAGACAACTCCATGAGCCTCACTATTTTCTGGTTCCTGCCTACCCACGGCGACGGCCATTACCTCGGCACTGCCGAAGGCGCCCGCGCTGTCGATCACGGTTACCTGCAGCAAGTGGCCCAGGCCGCCGACCGTCTCGGCTTCGGTGGGGTGTTGATTCCCACCGGGCGCTCCTGCGAAGACTCCTGGCTGGTGGCCGCCTCGCTGATCCCGGTGACCCAGCGCTTGAAGTTTCTCGTCGCCCTGCGCCCCGGGATCATCTCGCCGACGGTGGCCGCGCGTCAGGCGGCGACCCTGGATCGTCTGTCCGGCGGTCGTGCGTTGTTCAACCTGGTGACCGGCGGTGACCCGGAAGAGTTGGCCGGCGACGGCTTGTTCCTCAGTCATGAAGAGCGCTACCAGGCGTCAGTGGAGTTCACCCGTATATGGCGCCGCGTGCTGGAAGGCGAAACCGTGGATTACGACGGCGAACACATCAGCGTCAAAGGCGCCAAATTGCTCTACCCACCGATCCAGCAGCCACGTCCGCCGCTGTACTTCGGCGGCTCCTCGGAAGCGGCCCAGGACCTGGCCGCCGAACAAGTGGAGATGGTGCTGACCTGGGGCGAGCCGCCGGCGGCTGTCGCCGAGAAAATCGAACAGGTACGGGCCAAGGCCGCCAAGCTGGGGCGTACCGTGCGTTTCGGTATTCGCTTGCATGTGATCGTGCGCGAAACCAACGATGAAGCGTGGAAGGCGGCCGACAAGCTGATCTCCCATCTGGACGACGACACCATCGCCCGTGCCCAGGCTTCCCTGGCGCGCTTCGACTCGGTCGGCCAGCAGCGCATGGCAGCGTTGCACGGCGGCAGCCGCGACAACCTGGAAGTCAGCCCCAACCTGTGGGCCGGCGTCGGCCTGGTGCGCGGCGGTGCCGGTACGGCGTTGGTGGGCGATGGCCCCACCGTCGCCGCGCGGGTCAAGGAGTACGCCGCGCTGGGTATCGACACCTTTATCTTCTCTGGTTATCCGCACCTGGAAGAGTCGTATCGCGTCGCCGAACTGCTGTTCCCGCACCTGGATATCGAGCGTCCGGAGTTGCCCAAGAGCGCCGGCTATGTGAGCCCGTTCGGCGAAATGGTCGCCAACGACATCCTGCCCAAAGCCGCGTCACAGAGCTGAGGCGGCGTTATGAGCTACGAAAAAATAAGCCATCGTGTCGCGCCCTTGGTGCTGCCGGTTTTGTTGCTTGCGGTGTGGCAGTTGTCGGTGTCGGCGGGCTGGTTGTCGACGCGCATCCTGCCGGCTCCCAGCGCGGTCATTGACGCCGGGGTTCGCCTGGTGGCCAGCGGTGAAATCTGGACGCACCTGGCCATCAGTGGCTGGCGCGCGGGCCTGGGATTTGTGATCGGCGGCGGCATCGGCCTGGCGCTGGGGTTTATCACCGGTTTGTCGGCGTGGGGCGAGCGCCTGCTGGACAGCTCGGTGCAGATGATCCGCAACGTGCCGCACCTGGCGCTGATCCCGCTGGTAATCCTGTGGTTCGGCATTGACGAAACCGCGAAGATTTTCCTGGTGGCCCTCGGCACGCTGTTCCCGATTTACCTCAACACCTATCACGGCATCCGCAACGTCGACCCGGCGCTGGTGGAAATGTCGCGCAGTTACGGGTTGTCCGGCTTCAGCCTGTTCTGGCAGGTGATCCTGCCGGGGGCGCTGCCGTCGATCCTGGTGGGTGTGCGCTTTGCCCTGGGCTTTATGTGGTTGACGCTGATCGTGGCGGAAACCATCTCGGCCAGCTCAGGCATCGGTTACCTGGCGATGAACGCCCGTGAATTCCTGCAGACCGACGTGGTGGTGCTGGCCATCGTGATGTACGCGATCCTCGGCAAATTGGCCGACCTGGCCGCGCGCGGTCTGGAGCGTGTGTGGCTGCGTTGGCATCCGGCGTATCAAGTGAATAAAGGCGGTGCGGCATGACGGCTCAACAACCTGCGCGCCTGCTCAAAGGGATCCCACTGGCGGTGCGCAAACTGCGCAAGTCGTTCGGTGCCCGTGAAGTGCTCAAAGGGATTGATCTGCACATTCCGGCGGGCCAGTTCGTGGCGGTGGTGGGGCGCAGCGGTTGCGGCAAAAGCACCTTGCTGCGCCTGCTGGCCGGCCTGGACAACGCCACTGATGGCGAGCTGCTGGCCGGTTCCGCGCCGCTTTGCGAGGCAATCGAAGACACTCGGTTGATGTTCCAGGAAGCCCGTTTGCTGCCCTGGAAAAAGATCATCGACAACGTGGGCCTGGGCCTTAAAGGCAACTGGCGCCCTAAAGCGCTGCAAGCCCTGGAGGCGGTCGGCCTCGCTGAGCGCGCCCATGAATGGCCGGCAGCCTTGTCCGGTGGCCAGAAGCAACGCGTGGCCCTGGCCCGTGCGTTGATCCACCAGCCGCGCCTGTTGCTGCTCGATGAGCCGCTCGGCGCGCTGGATGCACTGACCCGCATCGAGATGCAGCAACTGATCGAAAACCTGTGGCGCACGCACGGTTTCACCGTGTTGCTGGTGACCCACGACGTCAGTGAGGCTGTATCGATTGCCGACCGGGTCATCCTGATTGAAGACGGCGAAATCGGCCTGGACCTGATCGTCGACCTGCCCCGCCCACGGGCCCGTGGCTCCCACCGCCTGGCCGCGCTGGAAGCCGAAGTGCTCAACCGTGTGCTGGCGTTACCCGGCACCCCGCCGGAACCCGAACCTGTTTCACCGCTGCCCACGCAACTGCGTTGGGCGCAATAAAGCAGCGGCACGCTTCGAGCTTGCCGCTATTTCGACTCGAGGAGAAATCGCATGACTATTAAAGCCATCAACGTACGTAACCAGTTCAAAGGCACCATCAAGGAAATCGTGGTCGGCGACGTACTGTCGGAAATCGACGTGCAGACGGCATCGGGCATCGTGACTTCGGTGATCACCACGCGCTCGGTCAAAGAGCTGGAGTTGGTGATTGGCAGCGAAGTGATCGCCTTTGTGAAATCCACCGAGGTGTCGATTGCCAAGTTGTAAGGGGCGTTGTTTTTGAGGCCGTCATCGAGGGCTTGCCCTTGATGAGGTCGACCTCGTCAGCGCTTGGGCAGGTAAGCCGGTAAATACAGTCCCACATACGCATCAAACACGCGCATGCCTTCTTCCGCCATGCGCGGTGTGATCTGCCCGTGCTGATGCACCGAGCGCGCGTACACGCGGTCGCTCAGCTCCAGCGCCAGGGCGAACACGTCCACGTCATGGGGTAAAGCCGGCACCTCGAAGTGTCGGTTGAAGACCTCCAGCATCAAATCCCCCAGCTCCAGATCATGTTGTCGATCTGCCTGAGTCACTTCGGTGAGGCCGTGCTGCGTCAGGATCAACTGGCGGGCGGCGGCGTCCTGGCTGTACACGCTGAGCATGCGCTGCTCGATCACGCAGGACAGGTCGCGCCAGTGTTTGAGTGAGTCGTGATCGATCGGCGCCTGAATGGCTGCGCGAAACGCCGCGTGAACATCGGCCGTCAAGGCCTCCAACAGCGCCGGCACACTGGCGAAAAAGTGATACACCGACGACGGCGGAATCTGCGCGCGTTCGGCCACGCTGTAGATCGACAACCCGGCCACGCCTTCGGCGGCCAGCAAGGTGCGGGCTGCGTCAAGAATCGCATCAATCCGGGCCTGGCTGCGGGCGCGGGGTTTGCGAGGGGCAGCGGCGGGGCGGGTGGTCATGGAAGTCTCCTACAAGGCAGAGCGCATTGTACGCAGAGCTTGAGGATGATCCATACCTGGGAGGAGGCTGTGGTGAGTGTGCTTATGCGTTGAGCCGGCTTGCCGTGGTGCGCGGGCTTGTCCCGCGCCGGGCTGCGAAGCGGCCCCAATAAAAAACGCCGAGTTCTTCTGAAAGAACTCGGCGTTGGTGTTTAGGGCTGCTTAGCAGCCCGGCGCAGGACAAGCCTGCTCACCACAACATTTAATACAGCAACCGCTTACACGGTATGCAGGTACCAGTTGTATTCAAGGTCGGAGATGGAGTGTTCGAACTCTTCCAGCTCACTTTCCTTACAGGCGACGAAGATATCGATGTATTTAGGATCGATGTACTTGGCCATGACCTCGCTGTCGTCCAACTCGCGCAGCGCATCACGCAGGTTGTTCGGCAGGCTCTGCTCGTTTTGCTCGTAGCTGTTGCCTTCCACGGGTGCGCCCGGTTCGATCTTGTTGGTCAGACCGTGGTGCACGCCTGCCAAGACCGAAGCCATCAGCAGGTAAGGGTTGGCGTCGGCACCGGCCACACGGTGTTCGATACGTACGGCATCGGACGCGCCGGTTGGTACGCGAATCGCCACGGTGCGGTTGTCCAGGCCCCAGCACGGCGAATTCGGCACGTAGAACTGTGCGCCGAAACGACGGTAGGAGTTGACGTTGGGGCAAAGGAACGCCATCTGGGCGGGTAGGGTCTCCAGCACACCGCCGATCGCATGACGCAATGCGGCGTTCTGCTCGGGATCCTCACTGGCGAAGATGTTCTTGCCGTCTTTGTCCAGGATCGAAATGTGTACGTGCAGCCCGTTGCCTGCCTGGCCTGGGTAAGGCTTGGCCATGAAGGTGGTGTCCATCTCATGGTCGTAGGCGATGTTCTTGATCAGGCGCTTGAGCAGTACCGCGTAGTCGCAGGCCTTGATCGGGTCGGCCACGTGGTGCAGGTTCACTTCGAACTGCGCCGGGGCACTTTCCTTGACGATGGCGTCAGCCGGGATACCTTGCTCTTTGGCCCCTTCCAGAATGTCCTGTAGGCAGTCGACGTATTCGTCGAGGTCATCGATCAGGTAGACCTGTGTCGAGTGCGGGCGTTTGCCGGAGATCGGCGAGCGGGGTGGTTGTGGCCGGCCGTTCACGTTCTCCTGGTCGATCAGGTAGAACTCAAGCTCGAAGGCGGCACAGATGGTCAGACCCAGATCGTCGAATTTGCTGACGACTTGGCGCAGGACTTCGCGCGGATCGGCGAAGAAAGGTTCACCTTCAAGTTCGTGCATGGTCATCAGCAATTGCGCGGTAGGGCGCTTTTGCCAGGGCTCATTGCACAGGGTGTCGGGGATTGGATAACAGATTCGGTCAGCATCACCGATGTCCAGACCCAGGCCGGTGCTTTCCACCGTTGAGCCGTTGATATCCAGGGCAAATAAAGAGGCAGGCAGGTTAATGCCCTTCTCGTAAACCTTGTGGAGGCTGGTGCGTTCGATGCGCTTGCCGCGCACCACACCATTCATATCCGCAATTAGAAGGTCTACGTACAGAACCTCAGGATGATCCTTAAGGAACGCGTTCGCTTCGTTAAGCTGAACGGCACGCGGGGGTACCGACATGATGCAACACCTTTGTTGTTAAAAATATCAATCATTGATCTTTTCTGGTTTCAGTCAACCCGAACGGCATGCCGAAGTCAAGCGAGGCCTTTTTTGCCCTAAAAAAGCGCTCTGGTGGCTTTTTTGCGGGGTTTTGGGGCGGTTTTACGGGTTTGACCGGCTTGGGACTCGCGGGCTTGAGCGGGCCGTGTTGTATTTTTTACGGGGGTGTTGTGTAAAAAAATGAACAAGGCTAAGCTCGATTCAAACCCATAACAGCAATAATACCGGGGTGTTTCATGTTTCACCTGCCGCCACTCGGCGTCTCTGCCTGCTTGTGCCAGGCGTTGCCCGCAGTCCGTTCGCCCCGCGTGAATGCCTATGCTCCGGCCAATATTCTTGACGGCCAGTCAAACCTCTTCTTTGCCTCCTCACCTGCCCCCGATCGGCCTCTCTCTGCGCGGGCGATCATGATTCTGCACAACTTTGGCCTGAGGAATGCAACGTTGCAGCAAATGGCAGGTAAGCTCCTACCCTGAACGAAAAAACGACGCGGATGCTGCGTCAACCAACGCCTGGCCTTTAACGGATGCCAGGAAACCCAGCCCAGAGGCATTTATGAGTAACAACCTCGACCAGCTCACCGATTGGTTGAAAGACCACAAGATCACAGAAGTCGAATGCATGATTGGCGACCTGACCGGCATCACCCGGGGCAAGATTTCGCCGACCAACAAGTTCATCGCCGAAAAAGGCATGCGTCTGCCCGAGAGCGTTCTGTTGCAGACCGTGACCGGCGACTACGTCGAAGACGATATCTATTACGAATTGCTCGACCCGGCCGACATCGACATGATCTGCCGTCCCGACCAGAACGCCGTGTTCCTGGTGCCTTGGGCCATCGAGCCGACCGCCCAAGTGATCCACGATACCTACGACAAGCAAGGCAACCCCATCGAGTTGTCGCCGCGCAACGTGCTCAAGAAAGTCCTCAAGCTCTACGCCGACCGCGGCTGGCAGCCCATCGTGGCGCCGGAGATGGAGTTCTACCTGACCAAGCGCTGCGAAGATCCGGACTTCCCGCTGCAACCGCCGATCGGCCGTTCCGGGCGTCCGGAGACGGGTCGCCAGTCCTTCTCTATAGAAGCGGCCAACGAATTCGACCCGCTGTTCGAAGACGTCTACGACTGGTGCGAACTGCAAGAGCTGGACCTCGACACCCTGATCCACGAAGACGGCACCGCGCAGATGGAAATCAACTTCCGTCACGGCGATGCGCTGTCCCTGGCCGACCAGATCCTGGTGTTCAAGCGCACCATGCGTGAAGCCGCGCTCAAGCACAACGTGGCGGCCACCTTTATGGCCAAGCCGATGACCGGCGAGCCCGGCAGCGCGATGCACCTGCACCAGAGCATCATCGACATCGCCACCGGCAAGAACGTCTTCTCCAATGAAGACGGGACCATGAGCCAGCTGTTTCTCAACCACATTGGCGGTCTGCAGAAATTCATTCCCGAACTGCTGCCGCTGTTTGCCCCCAACGTGAACTCGTTCCGTCGCTTCCTGCCCGACACCTCGGCACCGGTGAACGTGGAGTGGGGTGAAGAAAACCGTACCGTCGGCCTGCGCGTGCCGGATGCCGGCCCACAGAACCGTCGCGTGGAAAACCGCCTGCCGGGCGCCGATGCCAACCCGTACCTGGCGATTGCCGCCAGCTTGTTGTGCGGCTACATCGGCATGGTCGAAGGCCACAACCCGAGCGCACCCGTGGTGGGTCGTGGTTACGAGCGCCGCAACCTGCGCCTGCCTTTGACCATCGAAGACGCCCTGGAGCGTATGGAAAACAGCAAGACCATCGAGAAATACCTGGGTCAGAAATTCATCACAGGCTACGTCGCGGTCAAGCGGGCCGAGCATGAAAACTTCAAGCGCGTGATCAGTTCGTGGGAGCGGGAATTCCTGCTCTTCGCCGTCTGATGCGCCGGGCGCCCGGGGCAACCCGAGCGCCCTTCACTGAAAAGTCTAGGAGATTGGTATGTCCAGCAACAACCCGCAAACCCGCGAATGGCAAGCCTTGAGCAGTGATCACCACCTGGCGCCGTTCAGCGACTTCAAGCAATTGAAAGAGAAAGGCCCGCGGATCATCACCAAAGCCCACGGCGTGTACTTGTGGGACAGCGAAGGCAACAAAATCCTCGACGGCATGGCCGGCCTGTGGTGCGTGGCGATCGGTTACGGTCGCGATGAACTGGCCGACGCCGCCGCCAAGCAAATGAAAGAACTGCCGTACTACAACCTGTTCTTCCAGACCGCTCACCCGCCGGTGCTGGAACTGGCCAAGGCCATTTCCGACATCGCGCCGGCCGGCATGAACCACGTGTTCTTCACCGGTTCCGGCTCCGAAGGCAACGACACCATGTTGCGCATGGTCCGCCATTACTGGGCGATCAAAGGCCAGCCGAACAAGAAAACCATCATCAGCCGCAAGAATGGCTACCACGGCTCGACCGTGGCCGGCGCCAGCCTGGGCGGCATGACTTATATGCACGAGCAGGGCGACTTGCCGATCCCTGGCATCACCCACATTGCCCAGCCGTACTGGTTCGGCGAAGGCGGCGACATGAGCCCCGATGAGTTCGGGGTCTGGGCCGCCAATCAATTGGAAGAGAAAATCCTCGAGCTGGGCGTGGACACCGTCGGCGCCTTTATTGCCGAGCCGATCCAGGGTGCCGGCGGCGTGATCGTGCCGCCTGCCACGTATTGGCCGCGCATCAAGGAAATTCTCGCCAAGTACGACATCCTGTTTATCGCCGACGAAGTGATCTGCGGTTTCGGCCGTACCGGCGAATGGTTCGGCAGCGATTTCTACGACCTCAAGCCGCACATGATGACCATCGCCAAGGGCCTGACCTCGGGCTATATCCCGATGGGCGGCCTGATTGTGCGCGATGACGTTGTGGCAGTGCTCAACGAAGGTGGCGATTTCAACCACGGTTTCACTTACTCCGGCCACCCGGTGGCTGCGGCGGTTGCCCTGGAAAACATCCGCATCCTGCGCGAAGAGAAAATCGTTAACCGCGTTCACGACGAAACGGCACCGTATTTGCAAAAGCGTCTGAGGGAGCTGGCTGATCACCCGTTGGTGGGCGAAGTTCGTGGTGTGGGCATGCTCGGTGCGATCGAGCTGGTGCAAGACAAGGCCACCCGCAAGCGTTATGAAGGCAAAGGCGTGGGCATGATTTGCCGCAACTTCTGTTTCAACAACGGCCTGATCATGCGCGCCGTGGGCGACACCATGATCATTTCGCCGCCGCTGGTGATCAGCAAGGCAGAAATCGACGAACTGGTGACCAAGGCGCGCAAGTGCCTGGACCTGACTTTGGAAGCATTGCAGGGCTAAGTGCTAGGCTCAGTGCCAAGCACACTGGGCAGTTATAAATGTAGGGGCTTTGGTTGAAAGCCGGCCCCTGAACTTGCCAGACTGTCGCCCTGTTTTGTTGCCCTCTGGAAGGGCCGCTGAACATAAAAAAACGTGGCCCAAAAAAGAAAAAATTGGAGCATCACCAAATGAAGGCATTAGGTTTGAAGAACGCTGGCAAGACCCTCCTCGCCTTGTCCCTGATGGGCGCAATCGCGGGCGCGGCCCAGGCAGACGATAAAGTGCTGCACGTCTACAACTGGTCCGACTACATTGCACCGGACACCATCGCCAACTTTGAAAAAGAGTCGGGCATTAAAGTGGTGTACGACGTGTTCGACAGCAACGAGACCCTCGAAGCCAAGTTGCTGGCAGGCAAGTCCGGTTACGACATCGTCGTACCGTCGAACAACTTCCTCGCCAAGCAGATCAAGGCCGGTGTCTACCAGGAGTTGGACAAGTCCAAGTTATCCAATTACGGCAACCTGAACAAATCCCTCCTTAAAGCCGTGTCGGTCAGCGACCCGGACAACAAGCACGCGTTCCCGTACATGTGGGGCTCGATCGGCATCGGCTACAACCCGGACAAGGTCAAGGCCGCGCTGGGCGTGGACAAGATCGATTCGTGGGACGTGCTGCTCAAGCCAGAAAACATCGCCAAGCTTAAAAGCTGCGGCGTGAGCTTCCTCGATTCGCCGACCGAAATGCTGCCGATCGCGCTGCATTACCTGGGCCTGCCAACCGACAGCCAGAAAAAAGCCGACCTCAAGCAAGCCGAAGATCTGTTCCTCAAGATCCGTCCTTCTATCGGCTACTTCCACTCCTCCAAGTACATCTCGGACCTGGCCAACGGCAACATCTGCGTGGCCGTGGGTTACTCGGGTGATATCCAGCAGGCCAAGTCCCGCGCGGCTGAAGCCGGCGGCAAGGTCAAAGTGGCCTACGACATTCCGAAAGAAGGCGCCGGTAGCTTCTTCGACATGGTCGCTGTCCCTAAAGATGCCGAAAACGTCGACGCTGCTTATAAGTTCATGAACTACCTGCTCAAGCCGGAAGTCATGGCCTCGATCACAAACAGCGTGCGTTTCCCGAACGGTAACGAGAAAGCCACGGCACTGGTTGATAAAGACATCACCAGCGATCCAGGTATCTACCCGCCAGCGGATGTGCAAGCCAAGCTCTACGCCATTGCTGATTTGCCTGCTGCCACCCAGCGTGAAATGACGCGCAGCTGGACCAAGATCAAGTCCGGCAAGTAAGCCGTAAAACCGGTGGGAGGGGGAAATCTCCCCCTCCCACACATTAAATGACAGAAAGTTTTGCCGGATCGGTTTATCGAGGGTAAGTTGCGCGCCGGTTTTGTTGCCGGGCAGCCACTTCAAGGCCCAACTATTTAAGAGGACCTCCACTTGCCAATTTCTTTATTTCGTCAAGCCATGCTGGTGGGCGCAGGTATCACGCTGGCTGTCAGCGTGCAGGCTGCACCGACGGTGCATATTTATAACTGGTCGGACTACATCGGTAACGACACCCTGGCCAACTTCGAAAAGGCCACCGGCATCAAGCCCGTGTATGACGTGTTTGATTCCAACGAAACCCTGGAAGGCAAGTTGTTGGCCGGGCGTACCGGTTATGACGTGGTGGTGCCGTCCAACCACTTCCTCGGCAAACAGATCAAGGCCGGGGCGTTCCAGAAGCTCGACAAGTCGTTGCTGACGAACTACGCGAATCTTGACCCGGCGTTGCTCAAGCGCCTGGAGAAAAACGATCCGGGTAATCAGTACGCCGTGCCGTACCTGTGGGGTACCAATGGCATCGGTTATAACGTCGACAAAGTGAAGCAAGTGCTGGGCGTCGACAAGATCGACTCCTGGGCGGTGCTGTTCGAGCCGGAAAACATGAAAAAGCTGGCCACCTGTGGCGTGTCGTTCATGGACTCGGCTGATGAAATGCTGCCGGCGGTGCTCAACTACATGGGTTTGAACCCCAACAGCACCAACCCTGAAGACTACAAGAAGGCCGAAGAAAAGCTGCTTAAAGTGCGGCCCTACGTGACCTACTTTCATTCCTCCAAATACATCTCGGACCTGGCCAACGGCAACATCTGTGTGGCGGCCGGTTTCTCGGGTGATGTGTTCCAGGCCAAGGCCCGCGCCAAAGAGGCGGGCAAGGGCGTGAACATCGCCTACGCGATTCCGAAAGAAGGCGGCAACCTGTGGTTTGACGTGCTGGCGATCCCCAAGGATGCCACCAACGTCAAAGAGGCCCATGCCTACATCAACTATTTGCTGCAACCTGAGGTCATCGCCCAGGTCAGTGATTACGTCGGTTATGCCAACCCTAACCCAGGGGCGGACAAACTGATGGAGCAATCGATACGCACCGACGAAGCGGTTTACCCACCGCAGGCGGTTCTCGAGCGGACATTCGTCAACTTCGAGCTACCCCCGAAAGTGCAACGTTTAATGACCCGTAGCTGGACCAAGATCAAGACGGGCAAGTAAGGCTCAAACTATCCTGGGTTCGTCCGCCTCGGGCGAACTGCACCATTTTTTTTGGGAGTTTCGTAAATGGCAGTTGCCTCCGGCGCCTATAAGAAAGCCCTCGAGGGCGACCAGACACCGAAAAAGGTGCTGGTCAAAATCGACCGGGTCACAAAGAAGTTCGACGAGACGATTGCCGTGGACGATGTGTCCCTGGAAATCAAGAAAGGCGAGATCTTCGCCTTGCTCGGCGGTTCGGGTTCGGGCAAATCCACGTTGCTGCGCATGCTCGCAGGCTTCGAACGCCCCACCGAAGGTCGCATCTACCTCGACGGTGTGGACATCACCGACATGCCGCCCTACGAGCGGCCGATCAACATGATGTTCCAGTCCTACGCCTTGTTTCCGCACATGACCGTCGCGCAGAACATCGCCTTCGGCCTGCAGCAGGACAAGATCCCCAAGGCTGAGGTCGACGCTCGTGTGGCCGAGATGCTCAAGCTGGTGCAGATGAGCCAATACGCCAAGCGCAAGCCGCACCAGTTGTCCGGCGGCCAGCGCCAGCGTGTGGCCCTGGCGCGTTCCCTGGCCAAGCGCCCGAAACTGCTGCTGCTCGATGAGCCCATGGGCGCCCTCGACAAAAAGCTGCGCTCGCAGATGCAGCTTGAGCTGGTGGAGATCATCGAGCGCGTGGGCGTGACCTGCGTGATGGTGACCCACGACCAGGAAGAGGCCATGACCATGGCCGAGCGTATCGCGATCATGCACTTGGGCTGGATCGCCCAGATCGGCAGCCCGATCGACATCTACGAAACCCCTACCAGCCGCCTGGTGTGCGAGTTCATCGGCAACGTCAACATCTTCGACACCCAAGTGGTGGACGATGCCGAAGGCCACGCGGTGCTCAAATGCCCGGACTTGGACCGCGATATCTACGTAGGTTACGGCATCCCCACTTCGGTGGAAGACAAGTCGGTGACCTATGCGATTCGTCCGGAAAAGCTGCTGGTGACCACCGAAATGCCGACCTGTGAACACAACTGGTCCAGCGGCAAGGTGCACGACATCGCCTACCTGGGCGGCCACTCGGTGTTCTACGTGGAGCTGCCAAGCGGCAAGCTGGTGCAGTCCTTCGTCGCCAACGCCGAGCGCCGCGGCCAGCGGCCGACCTGGGGTGATCAGGTGTACGTCTGGTGGGAAGACGACAGCGGCGTGGTACTTCGCTCATGAACATGAAAAAGCTCAAGCGGCGCTTGCACCGCATCGTCCCCAGCGGCAAGCAGGTGGTCATCGGGATACCGTTCCTGTGGCTGTTCCTATTCTTTGCCCTGCCGTTTTTCATCGTACTGAAAATCAGCTTTGCCGAAGCCGACGTGGCGATCCCGCCGTATACCGAGATCTACACCTACGTTGAGCAAAAGCTGCAGGTCGTGCTGAACCTGGCCAACTACGGTTTGCTCGCCGGTGACGAGCTGTACATCGCCGCCTACCTGGGTTCGCTGAAAATGGCGTTCTTCAGCACGCTGCTGTGCCTGTTGATCGGCTACCCGATGGCCTACGCAATTGCCACCGCGCGCAAAGAGATGCAGACCGTGCTGGTGCTGCTGATCATGATGCCGACCTGGACCGCGATCCTGATCCGTGTGTACGCCTGGATGGGCATCCTCAGCAACAACGGCCTGCTCAATGGTTTCCTGATGTCCATGGGGCTGATCAACGAGCCGGTGCAGATCCTCAACACCAACATCGCGGTGTATATCGGCGTGGTTTATTCGTACCTGCCGTTCATGATCCTGCCGCTGTACGCCAACCTGGTGAAGCATGACCAGAGCCTGCTGGAAGCGGCCTCTGACCTGGGTTCGAGCACCTTCAACAGCTTCTGGAAGATCACCGTGCCGCTGTCCAAGAACGGCATCATCGCCGGCTGCATGCTGGTATTTATCCCGGTGGTGGGCGAGTTCGTGATTCCGGAACTGCTCGGCGGCCCGGAAACCCTGATGATCGGTAAAGTATTGTGGCAAGAGTTCTTCAACAACCGTGACTGGCCGGTGGCGTCTGCCCTGGCGGTAGTGATGCTGGCGATTTTGATCGTGCCCATCATTCTGTTTAACCGCAGCCAAGCCAAAGAAATGGAGGGCAAGATATGAAGCGCGTCAGTTTCTCAAGCTTCATGCTGGTGGCGGGGTTGTTGTTCATCTACCTGCCAATGCTGATTCTGGTGATCTATTCGTTCAACGAATCCAAGCTGGTGACGGTGTGGGGCGGTTGGTCGATCAAGTGGTACGTGGGCCTGTTGGACAACACCCAACTGATGGGCTCGGTGGCGCGTTCGCTTGAGATCGCCTGCTATACGGCGGTGGCGGCGGTGGCACTGGGCACCTTGGCGGCGTTCGTGCTTACGCGCATCAGCCAGTTCAAGGGTCGCACGCTGTTCGGCGGCCTGGTGACGGCGCCTTTGGTCATGCCGGAAGTGATCACCGGTCTGTCGCTATTACTGCTGTTCGTGGCCATGGCGCAGATGATCGGCTGGCCCCAAGAGCGTGGCATTGTCACCATCTGGATCGCCCATACCACCTTCTGTGCCGCGTACGTAGCGGTGGTGGTGTCGGCGCGCTTGCGTGAGCTGGACCTGTCGATCGAAGAAGCGGCGATGGACCTGGGGGCGCGGCCGTGGAAGGTGTTCTTCCTGATCACCATCCCGATGATCGCGCCGTCCCTGGCTGCGGGCGGCATGATGTCGTTCGCGCTGTCCCTGGATGACCTGGTACTGGCCAGCTTCGTGTCGGGCCCGGGCTCGACTACCTTGCCGATGGAAGTGTTCTCGGCCGTGCGCCTTGGGGTCAAGCCCGAGATCAACGCCGTGGCGAGCCTGATCCTGTTGGCGGTGTCGCTGGTGACCTTCCTGGTGTGGTTCTTCAGCCGTCGTGCCGAAGAACACCGTAAGAAGGCCATTCAGCAGGCGATTGAAGAAGCCGCCGCAGATGGCTGGCAACAGCCGGACAAGCGTCGGGCTCCGGCGCCGGTCTAACGGCCGTAACAGGCGCAAAAGGTGGGAGGGGGCTTGCCCTCGATGGCGGTGGATCAGTCGATGCTGCAGTGACTGACTCCCTGCTATCGGGGCAGGCCCCCTCCCACATTTGCTTGCACTTCGACTCGGCTACGCCCGGCACCTGCCGGGCCGAGCTATCGGGCAGGCATCAGCTTTAACGTGCCGCGGGTATTCGCCGTGACTTCCTCGTCGGTGAAGTGCGCCTGTTCGTACCCACCTTCGATGTAGGTTTGCGCCTGGTCGCTGTAGTGGCGGTCAAACGGTACCCCGCTTTGGCCGACGGGGTTGATGGTCAGGGCATGGGCCACGTCGGCGAAGTCGATCAGACGGCGGGTCGACGGCCCGTAGGTCACCGGCCAAGGCGCCGGGCCGATAGGGGCCGACTGATTGTTCGGCACTTCGTGGCTGCCGGGCGCCGGGAAGGGGCCGACGTTGACGATCAGGTCCAAGGGTTTTTGCGAACCGAGCGGATGGCCGTGGGTGAGGGTGTGCGCCTTGCCCCATTGCCATTGGGCCGGGTCGTCGCCGAAGGTGGCCTTGAGGTGCGCCAGGCTGTTGTCCCAGGCAAGTTTGACGGTGTCGGCGCGTTTGTCGTCCCACCAGGGCGAAGCAGGGTCGGCCGCCAGGCGTGGCAGGGCGGCGTCGATCACGCGGGTGCTGAGCAGGGTCTTGAACATGGCATCGCCCAGCTTCGGGTGGAAAGCTGCATCCGCCAGGTTGAACAGGAACTGGTTGAACAGCGTGGCGCTCGTGGAATCGAGTGGGTAGTCGCCTTTCCACGTGGCCAATTGCTCCACCTGTTTCAATTGCGCCGGGTCCTTGACCACCTCACGCAGTACCGGCAACAGCGGCGCCAGCAGGCGCGGGCCGAACGCGGTGGTGGTGCCCAGTTGCAAGGCCTGGCTGTTATCCACATCCCACTTCACGCTTTTGTCGCTCAACTGCGCGTTCAACTGCTGGCCCCGGTCGGCCAGGTTGTAATAGCCGGGGATCTCCATGCCAGTGGGCGACACCGGCTGGGCGTTGGCCGACACCACATACCCGCGTGCCGGGTTTTCTTCCTGGGGGTTGGCGCTGAAGGGGTAGAAGCCCAGCTTGTCGGCCTGGGCGGTGCTGCCGTCGAGGATAAACCCGGCCGCGGCGCGTGCCGGGCGGATCGGCAACTGTGCCGCCGCCCACCAGCCGATGTCGCCCTTGGCGTTGGCCCACACGATATTCAGCCCCGGCGCGGAGACCTTGGCCGCCGCGGCGCGCGCTTTGGCCAGGGTATCGGCGCGGTTGAGCTGGTAGAACCCGTCGAGGATCGGGTTTTGGGTGTCGAGGAACGCCCACCACATGGCGATCGGCGTCTTGCCGGCGCTCTCACCGAGCACGTCATTGATGATCGGCCCGTGGGGCGACTGGCGCAGGGTGAGGGTGACCGGTGCCTGGCCCTTCACGGCGATCTGCTGCTCGCTGCTGGTCATGTCGACCCACTGCTCGTGGTACCAGACTTGATTGGGGTTGGCCGGGTTGACCTTCTCGGCGATCAGGTCGAGGTCATCGTTCTGGAACATGGTCAGGCTCCAACCGAAATCCAGGTTGTGCCCCAGGAACGCCACCGGCACCAGTGCGTTGTGATAGCCATACAGCTCAAAGCCCGGCGCCGACAAGTGCGCTTCGTACCACACCGATGGCACCGAGAACCGGATATGGGGGTCACCCGCCAGCAGCGGCTTGCCGCTTTTGGTGCGGCTGCCGCTGACGGCCCAGGCGTTACTGCCTTCGAACTGCGGCAAGCCGTTATCGGCCAGTGCCTGGTCGCTCAGGGCGGCGATGGCGCCCAGGGTCTGCCAGTCGCTGGCGGCCAGGTTGAGCGCGCCCTTGGGTTGCCAGCCGAGGTCGAAGACGTTCAGGTAATTGCTGCCCAGCTCGTCGCGCACGTAAGTCAGCAGAGGCTCGGTACGAAACGCTGCGGCAAAGCTGTAGGCCAGGTAACCGGCGACGCTGATGGTGTCTTCGGCGGTGAACCGGCGCTTGGGGATGCCCAGTACGTCGAACTCCATGGGGCTGGCGTGGCTGTCCTGATACTGGTTGATGCCGTCCAGGTAGGCTTGCAGGGCCTTCCACGCGGCGGACTCGTGGTCCATGTGTTCCACGTAGCTCAAGGCGCGCTCACGAATGCGCAGACTGCGAAACAGTTTGTCGGTCTCGAGCAGCTTGGGCCCCAGCACCTCGGCCAGTTCGCCACGGGACAGGCGCCGCATGATTTCCATCTGGAACAGCCGGTCCTGCGCATGCACATAGCCCAGGGCGCGATACAGGTCGGCCTCGTTTTCGGCGCGGATATGCGGCACACCACGGTCGTCATAGCGCACCGTGACCGAGCCTTGCAGGTTGGCCAGCGTGACCGTGCCCTGGCGGGTGGGCTGCTTGCTGTACACGTACCAACCGGCGCCGAGGCCGATCAACACCAGTAGAACCGCGAGAACCCGCAAGACGCGCTTCATGGACTGTCCTTACCTGCAATGGAGTGACTAACGATCTTCAGGCCACGAACAATAGCAGCCCACCGCCAGGGTGTGCGTGGCATTCACTTCGCGCCCCGCGCCAAGGGCTTTGAGGATCGGCTCGATAAAGCTGTTGCTCGAATTGCACGTCAGCCCTTCGCTGTAGGGTCCGAAGTACGCAAGTTTGCCATTGCGATCCCAGATGCCCACGGCCGGGCTGGCCGGTACTTGGTCGGCGCCGGGCAGGGCGGCGAGGGTTTTCATGTGGCGCAGGTTGTCGGGCAGTTGGCCGTGGCTGCCAGGCTTTTGCAGTGCGTAGAACTCCACCCCTTGGGGCGCGTACTGCTCGATCAATTCGCCCAGGTGCTGCTGGTTGCCGACGTTGCACGGGCAGGCCGGGTCCCAGAAGTGCACCAGACGGATCGGGCCCGGGCCGCTCAATTCGGCGGGCAGGCGCAGCGGGTCGCCGGAAAACACGGCCGTGTGTTCGCTGAAGGCGCGCAGGTAGCGGCCCTGGAACCAGTCATACGCGGCCCACAGCACGCCGGCGCAGATAACCAGGATCAGGCTGGCGAACAGGGCGGTACGGTAGGGCTGTCGCATTCAGATCTATCCTCGAAGGTCGCGTAGCTTGCCATGCTTGCCCTGACAGATGAATATCGCAGCTCGATATTCATCTTCGCCGCAAGTCTGGAACCCTTTATGCCCGTCACCTTTGACCCCGATCATCTGCGCGACAGCTTGCGCCCCCTGGTGGATGCGCAACCGCTCAGCGCCGAGGCGCGGGTGTACCAGCGTTTCTACGGCCTGGATCTGGCTGCACGCAATGTGCCGGCCGTGAGCCGTCTGGGACGTTTCGAGGTGGACGGGTTCACGGTGGTGGCCCAGGTGTGGTGGCCGCCGGTGCCGGTGGCGACGATGTTCCTGTTCCATGGCTTCTACGACCACATGGGCTTGTATCGCCACGTGGTGGATTGGGCGTTGGATCAGGGTTTCGTGGTGATCGCCTGCGACCTGCCGGGCCATGGCCTGTCCAGCGGCGCCCGAGCCAGCATCGATGACTTTGCGGTGTATCAGCAGGTGGTGCAGGCGCTGTTTGCCCAGGCCGAGGCCCTGCAACTGCCGCAACCCTGGCACTTGTTCGGGCAGAGCACTGGTGGCGCGGTGGTGGTGGACCATTTACTCCACCACGGCGCCGACAGTCCGGCCCAGGGCAAGACCTTTTTGTTGTCACCGTTGGTGCGCCCGCGTGCCTGGGGCTGGTCACAGCTGAGCTATTACCTGCTGCGCCCATTCGTCAACGGCATCGCGCGGCGGTTCAGCGAGAACACTAACGACCCTGAATTCAAACCCTTTTTGGAAGCCGACCCGCTCCAGCCGCGCCAACTGCCCACCGCCTGGGTGGGGGCACTGTCGCGCTGGATCAAACGCATCGAAGCGGCGCCGCGCAGTTCGCGGCGACCGTTGATCGTGCAGGGTGAGGAAGACATGAC
Organism: Pseudomonas sp. EYE_354; assembly: GCF_023148575.1. NCBI lineage: Bacteria > Pseudomonadati > Pseudomonadota > Gammaproteobacteria > Pseudomonadales > Pseudomonadaceae > Pseudomonas > Pseudomonas sp. EYE_354. Next base: position 33,170 of record NZ_JAHXNQ010000012.1, on the reverse strand, counting down.
GGTGGACTGGCAGCACAACCTGCAGGTGCTGCGCGGCAAGTTCGATCAGCCTGAGATGTTGATGCTCAAGCGTGGTCGGCATCACTTGGCCAATGAGATTCCGGAGATTCGCGAAGAATACTTCCAGTATTTGACGGACCATCTCAAGTAAGGCGATCCAACGGTGAGAGGGGGCGGGCGCCTGTCCTTATTTTACGGCGCCAGGCTGGAGGTGCTCTGGCCGACTGCCAGTCCCGCACGAATCGCCGCCAACGCCGCCTGATAGTACGCCTTGCCCTCCGGCGACTCTGCAAACGTTGCGAATTCTTCCAGTTCAGGGTCAGACAAATCGCGATAGACATACAGCAGCGTGTTGTTCAGGTCATTGCCGATCTGCTGCATCAAACGCTCGCGCTGTCCATTCAACATACCCTGGGCCTGACCGCCGCCGAGCAGGCCGGGGATCATCTGGCTCAAGCTGTCAGCGGCCACACCGGCGATCGCCAGGCTCACTTCGGCGCCGGCTTCGCGGGCAGGCAGGGCCTGGGCCAAGTGGCCGATGATCAGGCTGCGGGTGGCGTCGGCTTCGATCCTGGGCAAACCCTGAGCGTTTTTCGCCAACTGGTCGCGGCGGGTGGCGAGCAGTTCGGCTGCGACAATCTTGCGTCCCAATGGCGACTGGAAGAACGCCAGGGCGGGCTTGGGGTCCGCCAGGTGCTTGCGCAGTTGCGCCTCGGCACGTTGGTCCATGGGCTGGGCGGCAAAGCGTTTATTACTGTTGTCCACCAGCGCCTGGTACACCGCCGGCGGCAGACTATTGCGATAGCGCTGCTGGGCGGCACTGAGGGCGTCATTGAAATGCGCACGTTGTTCGGCCCAGCCGGCGACCTTGTACAACTGGTCATGGCCGTCTGCCCAGGCGGGCAAAACGCAGAACATCAGCAAGGAAAAAAACAAACGACGCATATGGACTCCTGTCAGTCGGCCACTATTGTCCGTGTCGGGCGTAGGATTTGTCGAGAAGTCCTATCAGTCACCTGACTAAAGTGCATTCACACGCTCGACGGCGCTGTCGGATTCACAGGCGTATGGATACTATGCGCGCCATGCAAATACCCCTTGATCACCCACTGCTGCAACGCATCGTCGAGGACCTGGCCGAAAAAGGCTGGTCGCAGCAGAACGGCTTCCTGCCCCAGGCTCTGACCCTGGAACTGGCGGCTGAGTGCCGTAAACGTGCGGCCGAGGGTGAACTGGCCCCGGCGGCGGTGGGGCGCGGGCCGTCGCAGGAGATTCGCGAGGGTATTCGCGGTGACCATATCCAGTGGCTGGAGGAGGGCGACGCCGCCGTCTGTGACAGCTACATGCTGCTGATGGACAGCCTGCGTCTGGCGATGAACCGGGGTTTGTTCCTCGGCCTGGAAGACTTCGAAAGCCATTTCGCGATGTACCCGCCGGGCGCGTTTTACCTCAAGCACCTGGACCGATTCCGCGATGATGATCGGCGCATGGTCTCGGCGGTGATCTACTTGAACGACGCCTGGCTGCCCGAGCATGGCGGCCAGTTGCGCATGTACCTCAAGGACGGCGTCGAATACGATGTGGTGCCCACCGGCGGTTGCCTGGTGGTGTTCCTGTCGGGCGAGGTGCCCCACGAAGTCATGCCTGCCACGCGCGAACGGCTGTCCCTCACCGGCTGGTTTCGTCGGCGGGGCAACGAGCCGTTTTAACATGCAAAAGATCCTGATCAGCCGCTGTCTGTTGGGCCACAAGGTGCGCTACGACGGTGGTGCCAGCGGGCCATTTGGCCAGCTCGCCGCGTGGCAAGCCGAAGGCCGGGTGGTGGCGATTTGCCCGGAAGTGGCAGGCGGTTTGCCGACGCCCAGGCCTGCGGCGGAGATTGGCGGCGGGCAGGGCGCGGATGTGTGGGACGGCCGCGCGAGCGTGCTGACGGCCGAGGGCGAAGACTTCAGCGCCGCCTTTCTCGATGGCGCGTGGCAGGCCCTGGCGCTGGTGCAGCGGCACAACATCCGCATCGCTGTGCTCAAGGCCAACAGTCCGTCGTGCGGCAACCTGCTGACCTACGACGGCACCTTCCGCGGCGTGAAGGTGCCGGGTGAAGGCGTCACGGCGGCGCTGCTCAAGCGCCATGGCGTGCAGGTGTTCAGTGAGTTGGAGTTGCCGGAGGCGGCACAGGCGTTGGCGCAACTGTAGGGGCCTGGTCTTCGAACCACTTCTGCCACAGTGCCTTTAGTCGCCCATCGTCCTTCACGCGCTTCAATGCCCCGTTCAAACTCGTCTTGAAGGCCGGGTTACCTTTCTGGAACGGGATCGCCAGCTCAGACTTCTCGTCATAAACCTCGCTGAAATCGAACCGATCCTTCATCTCGGCAGTCATAGCGATATGGTTGATGGCCACGTCGTATTTGCCGGTTTCCACACCTGGCAGCAGGTCGGCGTCATCGGTGGTGATAAACGAGGAGCGCACGTCCATTTCTTTTGCCAGCAGTTCACCCAACTCGACTTCAAACCCGGTGAGCTTGTCGCCCTCCTTGAAGTTGTAGGGCGGGGTATTGGCTTCAAGGGCTATGCGCAGTTCACCGCGATCATTGACGTCGTCGATCAGTTCGGCATGAGCCAAGGGGCTCAGAAGAGGTAGCAAAAGTAACAGGCCAGGCGAGAAGCGCATGGTCACTCCTAAAGAATTTGAATGTGCGAGGCGCCGTTCAGCATCGCTTTGCTAGGGTGGTGAGTGCCTTGGACAGCAATTTGTCGCGAAGTTGTCACAACCCTACAGATTTCACAGAAAAACTGGAGAAGCGAATGAAAGCCCTTTTGTCCCGTGCAACGATTGCCAGCCTGCTGCTGGGCACCTCGATGTTGGCCGGCGCCGCAGACCTTCCTCGTACGCCTGCGCCTAAAGGCGCTGAAGTGTTTATCGTCTCGCCCAAAGATGGCGCGACCGTCGACAAAACCTTCACCGTCAAATTCGGCGTCAAGGGCCTGGACCTCGAGCCGATCGACAAACAAGTGCCTAACGCCGGCCACCACCACCTGCTGGTCGACCAGGACGTGAGCGCACTTAAAGCAGATGAGGCGATTCCGGCCACGGCTACCTCGATTCACTTCGGCAAGGCGCAAACCGAAACCGAGCTGACCCTGACCCCAGGCAAGCACACGCTGCAACTGGTGGCTGGCGATAACGTACATCGCCAATTCGAGCCCACGGTAGCGTCGAAAGTCATCACGGTTAACGTCAAGTAAGCTGTGTTCAGATAAAAAAATGGGAGGCCCTCGCGGGTCTCCCATTTTTTGTGCAGCGTTTAAAGCCTTAGAACAACACGCGGCTACGGATAGTGCCGTTGATGTGCTGCAGCTTCTCTTGCGCCAGGTCCGAGTACTCGGCATCGACGTCGATGACCACGTAGCCGACCTTCTCGTTGGTCTGCAGGAACTGACCGGAGATGTTGATGCCGTTTTCCGCGAACACCTTGTTGATCTCCATCATCACGCCAGGGATGTTCTGGTGGATGTGCAGTAGACGGTGCTTGCCAGGGTGAGCCGGCAGGGCCACTTCCGGGAAGTTTACGGACGATACCGAGGTACCGTTGTCGCTGTACTTGACCAGTTTTTCCGAAACTTCCAGGCCGATGTTGGCTTGGGCTTCAGCGGTGGAACCGCCGATGTGCGGGGTCAGGATCACGTTGTCCAGGCCACGCAGCGGGCTTTCGAAGATGTCATCGTTGGAGCGCGGCTCCACCGGGAACACGTCGATAGCGGCGCCGATCAGGTGCTTGTCCTTGATCGCGTTGGCCAGGGCGTCCAGCTCGACCACGGTGCCGCGTGCTGCGTTGATCAGGATGCCGCCCTTCTTGATAGCGCGGATTTCCTTCTCGCCGATCATCCACTGGGTTTCAGCGGTTTCCGGAACGTGCAGGGTGACGATGTCGGACATGCCCAGCAGCTCGGTCAGGCTCGACACCTGGGTGGCGTTGCCCAACGGCAGTTTGGTCAGGGTGTCGTAGAAGAACACCTGCATGCCAAGGCCTTCAGCCAGCACCGACAGCTGAGTGCCGATCGAGCCGTAACCGACGATACCCAGCTTTTTGCCACGGATTTCGAAGGAGTTGGCCGCGCTCTTGATCCAGCCGCCACGGTGGCAGGAAGCGTTCTTCTCAGGAATGCCGCGCAGCAACAGGATGGCCTCGGCCAGCACCAGCTCCGCAACGGAACGGGTGTTGGAGTACGGTGCGTTGAACACCGCGATGCCGCGCTCGCGCGCTGCGTTGAGGTCGACCTGATTGGTGCCGATGCAGAAACAGCCAACTGCCACGAGTTTCTTGGCGTGATCGAAGATCTCTTCGGTCAGTTGAGTGCGGGAGCGAATGCCGATGAAGTGCGCGTCGGCGATCTTTTCCTTGAGCTGGGCTTCCGGCAGAGAACTGGTGATGTACTCAATGCTGGTGTACCCGGCGGCTTTCAGAACGTCGACAGCCGATGGGTGGACGCCTTCCAGAAGAAGGAACTTGATCTTGCTCTTATCGAGAGAAGTCTTGCTCATCTGCGTAAACCTGTATCCCGGAGAAAAATGGCAGGGAATCGAGCAGCGCAAGCTGACCCGGACGGCAGGAAAGCCGTCACCGCAGAAACGCCCTTGGGCTCTGTCCTGCGGGGGCGGTATGCTAGCATACGCGCCCCGCTAACACTCATTCCTGCGACGTGAAGCGTTCTCAGGATGACCATGAATTGTTCGAGAGTTCTGTCGATGACCCATCCTGCCCTGATTGATGAGCTAAAGACCCTGGTTGAGCCCGGCAAAGTGCTGACCGACGCCGACTCCCTGGAGGCTTACGGCAAGGATTGGACCAAGCACTTCGCACCCGCGCCCACCGCCATCGTCTTTCCCAAGACGATCGAGCAGGTCCAGGCCATTGTGCGCTGGGCCAATGAACGCAAGGTGGCGCTGGTGCCATCGGGCGGTCGCACCGGCCTGTCGGCAGCCGCTGTGGCGGCCAATGGCGAAGTGGTGGTGTCCTTCGACTATATGAACCAGATCCTCGACGTGAACCTCACCGACCGCACCGCCGTGTGCCAGCCGGGCGTGGTCACCAAGCAATTGCAGAACGTCGCTGAAGAAAACGGCCTGTACTACCCGGTGGACTTTGCATCGTCCGGTTCGAGCCAGATTGGCGGCAATATCGGCACCAATGCCGGCGGAATCAAGGTTATTCGCTACGGCATGACCCGCAACTGGGTGGCCGGCATGAAAGTCGTTACCGGCAAGGGTGACGTGCTGGAACTGAACCGCGACCTGATCAAAAACGCTACCGGCTACGACATGCGCCAACTGTTCATCGGCGCCGAAGGCACCCTGGGCTTCGTCGTCGAAGCCACCATGCGCCTGGACCGGGCGCCGAAAAACCTCACTGCCATGGTGCTGGGCACCACCGATTTCGACTCGATCATGCCGGTGCTGCATGCGTTCCAAAGCAAGCTGGACCTGACCGCCTTCGAGTTCTTCTCCGACAAGGCCCTGGCCAAAGTCCTCGGCCGCGGTGACGTGCCGGCACCGTTCGAAACCGAGTGCCCGTTCTACGCGCTGCTGGAATTCGAAGCCACCACCGAGGAAGTGGCCAACCACGCCCTGGAAACCTTCGAGCACTGCGTGGAGCAGGGCTGGGTGCTCGACGGGGTGATGAGCCAGAGCGAAACCCAACTGCATAACCTGTGGAAGTTGCGCGAGTACATCTCCGAGACCATCTCCCACTGGACGCCGTACAAAAACGATATTTCGGTCACTGTCTCCAAAGTGCCGGCGTTCTTGAAGGAAATTGACGCGATCGTCGGCGAGCACTACCCGGATTTTGAAATTGTCTGGTTCGGCCACATCGGCGACGGCAACCTGCACCTGAACATCCTCAAACCGGAAAGCCTCAGCAAAGACGAGTTCTTCGCCAAGTGCGCCACCGTGAACAAGTGGGTGTTTGAAACCGTCGAGAAGTACAACGGCTCGATCTCCGCCGAACACGGCGTGGGCATGACCAAGCGCGATTACCTGCACTACAGCCGTTCCGCGGTTGAGATCGAATACATGAAAGCCGTCAAAGCGGTGTTCGACCCGAACGGGATTATGAACCCGGGCAAGATCTTCGCTGTTTAACCGCCCCTGAAGGAGTCGTTTCATGAGCTACCAGCACAAGTATATCGACGGCACCAGCATTCACTTTCCGGTGGGTAAAGTGGTGTGCATTGGGCGTAACTACGCCGAACATGCCAAGGAACTGGACAATCCGGTTCCGACTGAGCCGTTGCTGTTCATCAAGCCAGGCAGCTGCGTGGTGCCGTTGGAAGGCGGGTTCGCCATCCCGACCGAGCGCGGTTCGGTGCATTACGAAGCGGAAATCGCGGTATTGATCGGCAAACCGCTGTCGAACAAACCGAGCCGTGAAGAAGTGCTGGATGCCATCTCCGGCTTCGCCCCGGCCCTGGATTTGACCCTGCGCGACAAGCAGGCCGAACTCAAAGCCAAGGGCCTGCCGTGGGAAATCGCCAAGTCTTTCGACGGCGCGGCGGTGCTGGCGCCTTTTGTGGTGAGCAGCACCTTTGCCGACTTCACCGACATCGGCATCCGCCTGGCCATCAATGGCGAAGTGCGCCAGAACGGCAACAGCGCGCAGATGCTCAACCCGATCATCCCGATGATCCAGTACATGGCTGGCTGCTTTTCGCTGCAGGCCGGTGACGTGATCCTCACCGGCACCCCGGCCGGCGTGGGCCCGCTGAATGTGGGCGATGAGCTGGTGCTGGAACTGTCGGGCGTCAATCGCTTCGAAAGCGTCGTTCGCTGAGGTCTGACCCGGCGCACTGGATCTCTGTGGCAAGCCCGCTTGCTGTAATAGGCGGGCTTGCTGTGGTAAGCGGGCTATTTGTTGTAGTCGGCTTTTTGTGGTGAGCGGGCTTGCCCCGCGCCGAGCTGCGCAGCAGCCGTCAAGCTCCTACGCCTTCGCCACACCCCCCATCCGGTCTTTTTGCATTTTTTTCACACACCATCCGGATAATCCCCAGCCTCCAGGGCGCGGGCCTGTTGATCCTGTGCTATCACCTAACGCTGACTTTCCGGAAAAGCGCCCAATGGCCGTGCCTCTGCCCTCCGTTACACCCAAGCCGCGTTCTCGTTTTGCCCTGCGCTGGTATTCCTGGCTGCTGCTGGCAGGGGTGATCGTCTATGGCGTTTCCTGGGCCATGCATTGGGACGACCGCGGCGTACTCTGGGTGCTGGAACGTTTTGAAACCCCAGCCGAACGCAGCGAAAGTGTATGGCTGCCGGACTACCACGTGGTCATCGATGCCAAGGTGTTGCCGGGCATGGAGAAAGACGAGGCCTCGGATGTGGCCTATAACCCGCAGACCAAAACCCTGTTTTCGGTCATGGGCAAAAACCCCTTCCTCGTCGAGTTGAACCTGCAGGGCGATGTACTGCGCAAGATGCCGCTCAACGGCTGGGACAACGCGGAAGGCGTAACGGTGATGGAAGACGGCATGATGGCGATCGTCGATGAGCGCCAGCATGGCCTGACCCTTGTCAAGGTCGATGCCACCACCCAGCAACTTAATAAGGCCGATTTCCAGACGGTCGACCTGGGCCCCTCCAAAGACCAGAACAAAGCCTTTGAAGCGGTCGCGTGGGATAAGCGCCAACAACAGTTGGTGCTGGGCGAAGAGCGCCCACCGGCGTTATTCACCTGGAAAAGCGATGGCAGCCAGCCTCTGGTTGGCGACAAGCAGAAACTGGCCAGTAAAGAGCTGGACATGCGCAACCTTTCGGCCCTGGCCGTGGACCCACGCACGGGCCACCTGCTGGTGCTCTCGGCTGACTCCCACTTGCTGCTGGAGCTGGACGAGAAGGGCGAACAAGTCAGCTTCATGACGTTGCTTGGCGGATTCAACGGGCTCAAGGACACCATCCCGCGTGCGGAAGGGGTGACCATGGACGAGAACGGCACGCTGTACATCGTCAGTGAGCCGAACCTGTTCTACCGTTTCGAAAAGCAGAAATAGCACACCGATTACGTCGCATACCTCGCTGGCAGCGGCATTCGCCAGACATTTGGGCGCGTTTAAGTTTAAATTCAGACAGGCGTGATATTCATTCGCCACTTTTGATTTTGAGCCCGCCCCGATGCGTCGATTAGCCCGCCCCAAACCCATCCTATATGTACTCGCGCTGATCGCCCTGATCAGCGCCGGGGCTGTTGCGCAGCACTTTCGCCTGTTCGAGCGCGCCTGGTTCAACTGGCAGGCATGGCGCCAGCCGGCAAATGCCGGTTCGATTTGCCTGGCGGATTACCGGGTGGCCGTGGAGGCCCAGGTCATCGAGGGGCTTGATGACGATGTCTCGGCGCTCACCTACGACCCGGTGCGCAAAAGCCTGTTTACCGTCACCAATAAAAATGCCGAGCTGATCGAATTGTCGCTGGAGGGCAAGATCCTGCGGCGTATTCCCCTGGTGGGCTTTGGTGATGCCGAGGCAGTGGAGTTCATCAGCGACAACATCTACGTCATCACCGATGAGCGCCAGCAGCGTCTGATCAAGGTGCATGTGGACGACGACACCCAGTTTCTCGACGCCGGCGACGCTGAACAAATGACCTTGGGCGTGCATGTCGGCGGTAACAAGGGGTTTGAGGGGTTGGCCTATGACTCGGTGGGCAAGCGTCTGTTCGTGGCCAAGGAGCGCGACCCGATGCTGATCTACGAGGTCCACGGTTTTCCCCATTTCAAGCCGGAAAAGACCTACTCGGTGCACGTGGTCAACAACCCCAAGCGTGACGCCGGGCTGTTTGTGCGCGACCTGTCGAGCCTGCAATACGACGAACGCAGCGGCCACTTGCTGGCGCTGTCGGACGAGTCGTTTCTGGTATTGGAGCTGGATATCGACGGTCGCCCGCTGAGCAGTCTTTCTCTACTCAACGGGCGCCATGGCCTGAACAAGCGAGTGCCGCAGGCCGAAGGCATCGCCATGGATGACGAGGGCACCTTGTACCTCGTCAGCGAGCCGAACCTGTTCTACGTGTTCAAAAAACCGGTCAGGCCTTAAGGGTTTTCACGCCTTCTGGCGTACCCAGCAGCAACACATCCGCCGGACGCGCGGCGAACAGGCCATTGGTGACCACGCCGACAATGGCGTTGATCCGGGTTTCCAGTTCTACCGGGTTGGTGATCTGCATATTAAAGACGTCGAGGATGATGTTGCCGTTGTCGGTCAGCACGCCTTCGCGGTACACCGGGTCGCCGCCCAGTTTGACCAGCTCGCGGGCCACGTGGCTGCGGGCCATCGGGATCACTTCCACAGGCAGCGGGAACGCGCCGAGCACCGGCACCAGCTTGCTGGCGTCGGCGATGCAGATGAACGTCTTGGCCACGGCCGCGACGATCTTCTCGCGGGTCAGGGCCGCGCCGCCGCCTTTGATCAGGTTCAGGTGTTCGTCGCTCTCATCGGCGCCGTCGACGTAGAACTCCAGGTCGCTCACGGTGTTGAGCTCATACACCGGAATGCCATGACCCTTGAGGCGCGCGGCAGTGGCTTCGGAACTGGCCACGGCGCCGTCGAACGCGCCCTTGTGTTGGGCCAGCGCATCGATAAAGCAGTTGGCAGTGGAGCCGGTGCCGACACCGACGATGCTCTTGTCGTCGAGTTTAGGAAGGATTAAATCGACGGCGGCCTGGGCCACTGCCTGTTTGAGTTGATCCTGGGTCATGCGTGCTCCGGAACGGGCGGGGAGTTATCGAGGCGCGCGAGTATAACCCAACAAAACCTCGGGATTCGTGTGGTCGTACGGCCAAAAGCCGGGTTAGACTCCTCGGCCCTGCCCAACCCGCCCAGTGATTTCCGCCGATGCTTGAACAGTACGTCAAAAAGATCCTCACCTCGCGCGTTTACGACGTTGCCGTAGAAACTCCGCTGCAGACCGCCCGCCAGCTCTCCGAGCGCCTGGGTAATAACGTCTGGCTCAAGCGCGAAGACCTGCAGCCGGTGTTCTCGTTCAAGATTCGCGGTGCGTATAACAAGCTGACTCAATTGACCGCCGAAGAGCGCGCGCGTGGCGTGGTCACGGCCTCGGCGGGCAACCATGCCCAGGGCCTGGCCCTGGCGGCCAAGGTGCTGGGGGTCAAGGCGACTATCGTGATGCCCAAGACCACCCCGGAGATCAAGGTCGAAGGCGTGCGTTCTCGTGGCGGTAAAGTGGTGTTGCACGGTGATTCCTTCCCGGAAGCCCTGGCCTACTCGCTGAAGCTGGTCGACGAAAAAGGCTACGTCTACATTCACCCCTACGATGATCCGCACACCATTGCCGGGCAGGGCACCGTGGCGATGGAAATCCTGCGCCAGCACCCGGGGCCGCTGGACGCGATCTTCGTACCGGTAGGCGGCGGCGGCCTGATCGCGGGGATTGCGGCGTACGTGAAATACCTGCGGCCGGAGATCAAGGTCATCGGCGTCGAGCCGGACGACTCCAACTGCCTGCAAGTGGCGATGGCTGCGGGCGAGCGCGTGGTGTTGCCGACCGTGGGGCTCTTTGCTGACGGCGTGGCGGTGGCGCAGATCGGTCAGCACACCTTTGATATCTGCAAAGACTATGTCGATGAAGTGATCACCGTGAGCACCGATGAAATCTGTGCTGCGATCAAGGACATCTACGACGACACCCGCTCCATCACCGAACCGGCTGGCGCATTGGGCGTGGCGGGGATCAAGAAGTACGTGGAGACCCGTGGCGTCAGCGGCCAGACGTTTGTCGCGATCGACTCCGGGGCCAACGTCAACTTCGATCGCCTGCGCCATGTGGCCGAGCGTGCCGAGCTGGGTGAAGGGCGCGAAGCGATCATCGCCGTGACCATTCCCGAGCAGCCGGGCAGCTTCAAGGCGTTCTGCGAGGCTGTAGGCAAGCGCCAGATCACCGAATTCAACTACCGTTACCACTCCGGCAGCGAGGCGCACATCTTCGTTGGCGTGCAGACTCACCCCGAAACCGACCCACGCAGTGCGTTGATCGCCAGTCTCACTGAGCAGGGCTTTCCGGTGCTGGACCTGACGGAAAACGAACTGGCCAAGCTGCACATCCGCCATATGGTCGGCGGCCATGCGGCCCACGTCAGCAACGAAGTGGTGTTTCGCTTCGAGTTCCCGGAGCGTCCGGGGGCGCTGTTCAACTTCCTGAACAAACTGGGCGGGCGCTGGAACATCTCGATGTTCCACTACCGCAACCACGGCGCGGCCGATGGCCGAGTGGTCGCGGGGCTGCAAGTACCGGCGAACGAACGTCATCTGGTACCCGCAGCGCTGGAGGCCATCGGCTACCCGTACTGGGATGAGAGCGACAACCCGGCCTACACGCTGTTCCTCGGTTGAGCGACTACGCTGAGGATGCGGCCTTTAAGGAAGACGACACATGGAAACCCTGACCACCCTGAAAGTTATCCACATCGCGGCCACCGTGCTGTTGCTGCTCAGCGGCCTGGGCCTGGCGCTGTTGACCTGGCGCAAACGCAGCGCCGGCCCGGCGGTCAGTCTGCAGCGGCCGGGGGCGTTCGTGTGGCTGTTGATGGGCATTTGCCTGGTGAGCATGCCGTTCACCGGCTGGTGGCTGGTGCACCTGACCGGCTGGCCGCTGGGACAGACCTGGATTCTGGGCTCCAGCCTGCTTTACACCGTCGCGGCGCTTGCCTGGTTCTGGCTGCTGGCGCGACTCAATCGCCTGCGTAAAGGCGAGGGCGGCAGCGTGAACTTCACGCTGGTGCTCGCAGTGGTGAGCCTGATGGGGTTTGTGGCGATTGCGGGGTTGATGGGGGCCAAGCCGGTTTAAGGCTCGCCCCCGACAGGGCCATCAGCTACGCAGGGTAATCACCGGCCAGCCGCGCTTCTCGGCCTCGGCGCGAAGATTAGGATCCGGGTCCACGGCCACCGGGTGCGTTACCTGCTCCAGCAGCGCTAAATCATTCATCGAGTCGCTGTAGAAATAGCTGTCTTTCAGGCTATGGCCAGTCTCTTGCAGCCAGCGATTCAAGCGCGTCACCTTGCCTTCACGGAAGCACGGCACGTCAGTGCTGCGCCCGGTGTAGCGGCCATTTTCCATCTCGCACTCGGTGGCGATCAGGGTGTCGACGCCCAGGCGTGCGGCAATTGGCGCGGTGACGAACCGGTTGGTGGCGGTGATGATCACCAGCTTGTCGCCGGCGGCGCGGTGCCTGGCCAGCAGCTCTGAGGCCTGCGGCAGCATGATCGGCTCAATGCAGTCGCGCATATAGTCGTTGTGCCACTCATTGAGTTGGGCCATCTCGGTACGGCCGAGAATCTCCAGGCAGAAGTTCAGGTAGGCGGCGTTGTCCAGCTGGCCGGCCAGGTAGTCCTGGTAAAACTCGTCGTTGCGAGCTTTGTAGGCCACCGCGTCAAGAATCCCGCGCTCGCACAGGTAATCGCCCCACGCGTGGTCGCTGTCACCGCCGAGAAGGGTGTTGTCCAAGTCGAATAAAGCCAGGCGCATTGCAGTTACTCGCTGAAAAGTCTGTAAAAAGGCGTCCAGAATACGGTCTTTTCACAAGAGTGCACATAAGCTAAGAAGCCTCGTTGCCGCTTGCGCAAGCTTTGTGGAACAATGCGGCGACATGCGTTTGCGAGGTTGTTGCCGTGATCGACCCCGATGGTTTCCGTCCTAATGTCGGGATCATTCTTACGAATGATGCCGGACAGGTGCTATGGGCTCGCCGAATCAACCAAGATGCCTGGCAGTTTCCTCAAGGTGGAATCAACCCCGACGAAACCCCTGAAGACGCCTTGTACCGTGAGTTGAATGAAGAAGTCGGCCTTGAGCGTGAAGATGTGCAAATTCTGGCCTGTACCCGTGGCTGGTTGCGCTATCGTTTGCCGCAACGCCTGGTGCGTACCCACAGCCAACCGCTGTGCATCGGCCAGAAGCAGAAATGGTTTCTCCTGCGCCTGATCTCTAACGAGCAGCGGGTGCGGATGGATTTGACCGGTAAACCGGAGTTCGATGGCTGGCGTTGGGTCAGCTATTGGTACCCGTTGGGCCAGGTGGTGACATTCAAGCGCGAAGTTTATCGTCGCGCTCTCAAAGAGCTTGCCCCGCGCCTTTTAGCGCGCGACTGACGACGGAGTTCGACCCCGAGCCATGCTCAATACGCTGCGCAAGATCGTCCAGGAAGTTAACTCCGCCAAGGATCTCAAGGCGGCGTTGGGGATTATTGTGTTGCGCGTCAAGGAAGCCATGGGCAGCCAGGTCTGCTCGGTTTACCTGCTGGACCCAGAGACCAACCGTTTTGTGCTGATGGCCACGGAGGGCTTGAACAAGCGCTCCATCGGCAAGGTCAGCATGGCGCCCAATGAAGGTCTGGTTGGCCTGGTGGGGACGCGTGAAGAACCCTTGAACCTTGAAAACGCGGCCGATCACCCGCGTTACCGCTACTTTGCCGAAACCGGCGAAGAGCGCTATGCGTCGTTCCTCGGCGCACCGATCATTCACCACCGCCGCGTCGTCGGCGTGTTGGTCATCCAGCAGAAAGAACGCCGCCAGTTCGATGAAGGTGAAGAAGCCTTCCTCGTGACCATGAGCGCGCAGCTCGCCGGGGTTATCGCCCACGCCGAAGCCACGGGTTCGATTCGGGGTCTGGGCCGTCAGGGCAAGGGTATCCAGGAAGCGAAGTTCGTCGGTGTGCCGGGCTCGCCGGGTGCCGCCGTCGGTACGGCCGTGGTCATGTTGCCGCCGGCCGACCTCGATGTGGTGCCGGACAAGTCCATCGAAGACATCGACGCCGAAATCAAACTGTTCAAGACGGCCCTCGAAGGCGTGCGCGCCGACATGCGCAATCTGTCGACAAAACTGGCCACCCAACTGCGCCCCGAAGAGCGTGCGTTGTTTGATGTGTACCAGATGATGCTCGACGACGCGTCGCTGGGCAACGAAGTCAAAACCGTGATTAAGACCGGCCAGTGGGCCCAGGGCGCACTGCGCCAGGTGGTTACCGATCACGTCAACCGTTTCGAATTGATGGATGACGCCTACCTGCGCGAACGTGCCTCGGATGTGCGCGACCTCGGTCGCCGTCTGTTGGCCTATCTGCAGGAAGATCGCACCACCAACCTGGTCTACCCCGACAACACCATCCTGATCAGTGAAGAACTGACGGCCACCATGCTCGGCGAAGTGCCCGAAGGCAAGCTGGTGGGTCTGGTGTCGGTATTGGGCTCGGGTAACTCCCACGTTGCGATCCTGGCCCGGGCCATGGGCATTCCGACGGTGATGGGGCTGGTAGATCTGCCGTATTCCAAGGTCGACGGCATCGACATGATCGTCGACGGCCATCGCGGTGAAGTCTTTACCAACCCCAGCGACGTGCTGCGCAAGCAATACGCCGAAGTGGTTGAAGAAGAGAAACAACTGGCGCTGGGCCTCGATTCGTTGCGCGAACTGCCGTGCGTGACCACCGACGGCCATCGTGTACCACTGCTGGTCAACACTGGCCTGCTGGCCGACGTTGCCCGCGCGCAACAGCGTGGCGCCGAAGGGGTGGGGCTGTACCGCACCGAAGTGCCGTTCATGATCAACCAGCGTTTCCCGAGCGAGAAGGAGCAGCTGGCGATTTATCGCGAGCAACTGCAGGCCTTCCACCCGTTGCCGGTGACCATGCGCAGCCTGGACATCGGCGGCGACAAGTCACTGTCGTATTTCCCGATCAAGGAAGACAACCCCTTCCTTGGCTGGCGCGGTATCCGCGTGACCCTCGACCACCCTGAAATTTTCCTTGTACAGACCCGCGCCATGCTCAAGGCCAGCGAAGGCCTGAACAACCTGCGCATCCTGCTGCCGATGATCTCCGGCACCCATGAGTTGGAAGAAGCCCTGCACCTGATCCACCGCGCCTGGGGCGAAGTGCGCGACGAAGGTGCCGACGTACCGATGCCGCCGATTGGCGTGATGATCGAAATTCCGGCGGCGGTGTACCAGGCCAAAGAGCTGGCGCGGCAAGTGGACTTCCTGTCGGTGGGCTCCAACGACCTGACCCAATACCTGCTGGCCGTGGACCGTAACAACCCACGGGTGGCCGACCTCTACGACTACCTGCACCCGGCGGTGCTGCAAGCGCTGCAACACGTCGTGCGCGACGCCCACGCCGAGGGCAAGCCGGTGAGTATCTGCGGTGAGATGGCCGGCGACCCGGCTGCGGCGGTGCTGTTGATGGCGATGGGCTTTGACAGCCTGTCGATGAACGCCACCAACTTGCCAAAGGTGAAGTGGATGCTGCGCCAGGTTGAACTGAGCATGGCCAAGGACCTGCTGGCCGAGTTGATGACCATCGACAACCCGCAAGTTATCCACAGCTCGCTGCAACTGGCGCTGAAGAACCTGGGGCTGACACGCATGATTAACCCGGCTTCCGCCAAAACCTTGTAACCGATCGTTCCCACGCTCTGCGTGGGAATGCAGCACCGGGCGCTCTGCGTCCGCTTTTAAAGCGTGACGCATATCGTCACAAGAGGCATTCCCACGCAGAGTGGGGCGATCATGCCGCTAAATTCTGAGCTCTACTTCACCCAGCCGCCCACCCATCGGCCCAAAACTACGCTCCACCATCTGCCGCGTCCCATCGGCATTCACAATAAGCGCCGTACTGGCTCGGGTCCCATAAGTAGGGCTGGCGATAAACACGCTCGACAACAGACTTTCGGTGGCCAAGCCGACGCCGGTATCCGGTAACTCGGCAAAGGGGGCGGTCTGCGAATCGCTTAATATGTCCAGCAAGGCCTCAGGCTGCGGGTTATCCAAGCCTTCACGCAATGCTGCCTTGGCCTTGACCAGCTTCGGCCAGGGCGTATCCAGGCCCGCATTGGATACGCCATACACGCCTTCCTTCAAACGTGTCGGTTCAGTCTCGTTGGCGTTGTAGTGCCACAGCTCATCTTGCGTTCCCAGCAGCAGGTTGAAGCCGGCATATTCAATCGAGCGGCCGTTAACTTCGGCCAAATAGTCGTCAACGGACAGCGATCCACTAAGAAACCGCGCTACCAGTTCCCCGCGCGACTTGCGTGCCGGCGGCTGGTGCGGATCACGGATATTGGTCAGGGCTGCAAATCGCCCATCGGCATTGACCCCCAACCAGGTGCCGCCCGCTTCCAGATCGCGGCCGGCATAGACATGGGGCGCATCTTCCCACTGGGCCAAGGGCAGGCTGGGGCGTGCGTAGAACTCGTCGCGGTTGGCCGCGACGATCAGCGGTTGGGCATGGCCCGGTCGCCAGGCGAAAACAATCAGGCACATCAGGTCATCCCTTTTGTGTTTTTGCCACTCTACCGACTCAAGCAAAGACGTTCCATCGTATCCAGTTGGGTCGCATGCCTTCCATCCGTTAACATGCCGGACTTGCTTCGGGGGCTCCCATGGAATTTGTGCTGTATTTGCTGCTGGGTGCCTGCGCGGGCGTGCTCGCCGGGCTGTTTGGCGTAGGCGGCGGGATCATTATTGTGCCGGTGCTGGTGTTCAGCTTCACCTTGCAGGGTTTCGATCCCCAGGTGCTGACCCATCTGGCGGTGGGCACCTCCCTGGCGACCATCATCTTTACGTCGGTCAATGCCGTGCGCGAGCATCACCGACGGGGCGCTGTGCGGTGGCCGATCTTTGTGTGGATGACGGTGGGCATCCTGATCGGCGCGGGCTTTGGCGCACTTACTGCCGAGGCGATTTCCGGCCCTCACTTGCAAAAGATCATCGGCGTGTTCGCGTTGATCATCGCTGTGCAGTTGGCCCTGGAGGTCAAGCCCAAGGCCAGCCGCACGGTGCCGGGCAAGCTCGTGCTGACCCTGGCCGGCACGGTGATTGGCTGGGCCTCGGCGATTTTCGGCATCGGCGGCGGCTCGCTGACGGTGCCCTTTTTGACCTGGCGCAGTGTGCCGATGCAGCAGGCGGTGGCGACGTCGTCTGCCTGTGGCCTGCCGATTGCCCTGGCCAGTGCGTTAAGTTTCATGATTCTGGGCTGGCATGACCCCCTGCTGCCCGCCCATAGTCTGGGGTTCGTGTATTTGCCGGCGCTGCTGGGCATAGCCCTGACCAGCATGGTGTTTGCCCGCTTCGGCGCGCGCCTGGCACACCGGTTGTCGCCGCGGTTGCTCAAGCGCCTGTTCGCTGCTCTGCTGTTTTGCGTCGGCTTAAACTTTTTGTTGTAACGCAGGCTTAATCGCGCACGGGCATGGTCCGGGCGCTATCACGAATGATTGAACGAGGAGTCGCAATGCTGCCTTACCCGCAGATCGACCCGGTGGCCCTGGCCATCGGTCCGCTGAAAATCCACTGGTACGGGTTGATGTACCTGATCGGCATCGGCGGCGCCTGGCTGCTGGCCTCCCGACGCCTGAACCGTTTCGACCCGACCTGGACCAAGGAGAAACTCTCCGACATGGTGTTCTGGCTGTCGATGGGGGTGATCGTCGGCGGGCGCCTGGGGTATGTGCTGTTTTACGATCTGCCTGCGTACATCGATAACCCGACGCTGATTTTCGAGGTGTGGAAGGGCGGCATGGCGTTCCACGGTGGGTTTATCGGCGTGATGATCGCCGCCTGGTGGTTTGGCCGGCGCAACGGCAAGTCGTTCTTCCAACTGATGGACTTTGTCGCGCCACTGGTCCCGATCGGCCTGGGTGCCGGGCGCATTGGTAACTTTATCAATGCCGAATTGTGGGGCAAACCGACCGACGTGCCATGGGCCATGGTCTTCCCGCCGTTCAGCGACCCGGCGCAATTGCCGCGTCATCCGTCGCAGCTGTACCAGTTTGCTCTCGAAGGCGTGGCGTTGTTCGTGATTCTCTACCTCTTCTCGCGCAAGCCGCGTCCGACCATGGCCGTTTCCGGCATGTTCGCGCTGTTCTACGGGATCTTCCGCTTTATCGTCGAGTTCGTACGCGTGCCGGATGCACAGTTGGGCTACCTGGCGTGGGGCTGGTTGACCATGGGGCAGGTGCTCAGCATCCCGATGATCCTCGTCGGCCTGGGCCTGCTGTGGTGGGCGTACAATCGCCCGCAGCCGCTGAAGCACACCGCGCTTTGAATTCGAATGCCGGGGCCTGCTGGGCCTCGGCTTCAACGATACAGGTAATGACATGAAGCAATATCTCGAACTACTGAACGACGTCGTGACCAATGGCCTGACCAAGGGCGATCGCACCGGCACCGGCACCAAGGCCGTGTTCGCCCGTCAGTACCGGCATAACCTGGCCGATGGCTTCCCGCTGCTGACCACCAAGAAGCTTCACTTCAAAAGCATCGCCAACGAGCTGATCTGGATGTTAAGCGGCAATACCAACATCAAGTGGCTCAACGAGAACGGCGTAAGAATCTGGGACGAATGGGCCACCGAAGACGGTGACCTGGGCCCGGTGTACGGCGAGCAGTGGACGGCCTGGCCGACCAAGGACGGCGGCAAGATCAACCAGATCGACTACATGGTCGAGACGCTGAAGACCAACCCCAACAGCCGTCGCATCCTGTTCCACGGCTGGAACGTCGAGTACCTGCCGGACGAAACCAAGAGCCCCCAGGAAAACGCGCGCAACGGCAAGCAAGCCCTGCCACCGTGCCACTTGCTGTACCAGGCATTCGTGCATGACGGCCATTTATCGATGCAGTTGTATATCCGCAGCTCCGATGTATTCCTCGGCCTGCCCTACAACACCGCCGCCCTGGCGCTGCTCACCCATATGCTGGCCCAGCAGTGCGACCTGATCCCTCACGAGATCATCGTCACCACCGGCGACACCCACGCCTACAGCAACCACATGGAACAGATCCGGACCCAGCTGGCGCGTACGCCGAAGAAGCTGCCGGAACTGGTGATCAAGCGTAAGCCTGCGTCGATCTACGACTACCGGTTCGAAGATTTCGAGATCGTCGGTTACGACGCCGACCCAAGCATCAAGGCCGATGTAGCCATTTAAAGGCTGCCTCGAGCTGAATGTGGGAAGGGCGAGCCGCTTCCCACATTTCTGAACCCGGCTGACTCAATGGCCGTGGCTTCTGCCTACATGCGAAGGCTCAGCCTCGCTGGCCTGCACACTGCCGCTGACTTCCAGCCGCTGCAAAATCCCGCACTGATCAAGGTCCGGCCCACTGCCGCAGCGTTGGCGCAGATCCAGCAACTGGTCCTGCAACGCCAACAGCCCATCGATCCGCGCTTTCACATGGTGGATATGCTCATCGATCAAGGCATTCACGCTTTCGCACTGGTCCTGCGGGCTGTCGCGCAGGCTGAGCAGGCTGCGGATTTCTTCCAGGGTCATGTCGAGGCTGCGGCAATTGCGGATAAAGATCAGGCGCTCGGTGTGCGCCTGGGTGTACACGCGGTAGTTGGCGTCCGTGCGCGCCGGGGGCGGCAACAGGCCTTCTTTCTCGTAATAACGGATGGTTTCCACCTGACAGTCGGTCAGTTTGGCCAGTTCGCCGATCTTCATCGCAGCAATCTCCAAATGGGTGCTTGACCCTATAGTGGCTACAGGGTCTTTACTTGGCAACAGGCACCTTACGGACGCGACAGAATGAGCGATTCCCTCCACACCCCGCACAAACATGACCATGATCACGATCACGGCCCCAGGAAACTCACGCCGGTCCACGACCACGGCCATGGCGGCTCCTGTTGTTCCGGCGCGCCGGCACCGGCGCTGGTGCAACTGAGCGAAGCGCCCACCGCGGGCTCGCGCCTGAGCACTTTCCGCATCGAGGCGATGGACTGTCCCACCGAGCAGACGCTGATCCAGAACAAACTGGGCAAGCTCGCCGGTGTGCAGCAGCTGGAATTCAACCTGATCAACCGCATCCTCGGCGTTACCCATGACCTGCCGAGCACGGCACCGATCATCGACGCGATCAAATCACTGGGCATGCAGGCCGACCCGATCGAAGAAGGCACGCCGGCCGCCGAACCGCCGGCCAAGAAGCACTGGTGGCCGCTGGCGCTGTCCGGCTTTGGTGCGTTGGGCGCTGAAGTGCTGCACTTCACGGATGCTGCACCTACCTGGGTGATCGCCATCGTGGCGCTGGTGTCGATCCTCAGCGGTGGCCTCACCACCTATAAAAAGGGCTGGATTGCCCTGAAGAACCTCAACCTGAACATCAACGCCCTGATGAGCATAGCCGTCACCGGCGCGATCCTGATCGGCCAATGGCCGGAAGCCGCCATGGTGATGTTCCTGTTCACCGTTGCCGAGTTGATCGAAGCCAAGTCCCTGGACCGTGCGCGCAATGCCATCAGTGGCTTGATGCAGATGACCTCGGAACAGGCCACCGTACGGCAGGCCGACGGCAGTTGGGCGGAACAGGAAGTCAAAAGCATCGAACTGGGTGCTATCGTTCGGGTTAAGCCCGGTGAGCGCATTGGCCTGGACGGCGAAGTCACTGCCGGCCAGTCCACCATCGACCAAGCGCCGATCACCGGTGAAAGCCTGCCGATTGAAAAGACCGTGGGCGACAAGGTCTTCGCCGGCACCATCAACCAGGCCGGTTCGCTGGAGTACGCTGTGACGGCAGCGGCCAATAACTCGACGCTGGCGCGGATCATTCACGCGGTGGAGCAGGCCCAGGGCGCGCGCGCACCGACTCAGCGCTTTGTCGACAGCTTCTCCAAGGTCTACACCCCGGCCGTTTTCCTGTTTGCCCTGGGTGTGGCCGTCATTCCACCGCTGTTTATGGCCGGCGTGTGGTTCGACTGGATCTACCGCGCCCTGGTATTGCTGGTGGTCGCCTGCCCATGCGCGCTGGTGATCTCCACCCCGGTGACCATCGTCAGCGGCCTGGCGGCTGCCGCGCGTAAAGGCATCCTGATCAAGGGCGGTGTGTACCTGGAGGGCGGGTACAAACTCGACTACCTGGCGCTGGACAAGACCGGCACCATCACCCACGGCAAGCCGGTGCAAACCGATTACCTGGCGCTGTTCCCGAATGTGGAGTCCAGCGCGCCAGCCCTGGCCGCCAGTTTGGCCCGGCGCTCTGACCACCCGGTGTCGATGGCGATCGCCAACGCGGCTGTGGATAAAAACCTGTCGAACCACGTTGTGGATAACTTCGCAGCCCTGGCCGGTCGCGGTGTGCGCGGTGACATTGAGGGCCAAACCTATCACCTGGGCAACCATCGCCTGGTAGAAGACCTTGGCCTCTGCTCGCCGGAGCTGGAAGAAAAACTCTTCGCCCTGGAGAAACAAGGCAAGTCCGTGGTGCTGTTGCTCGACAAGTCCGGCCCCCTTGCCCTGTTTGCCGTGGCCGACACGGTCAAGGACAGCAGCCGCGAAGCCATCCGGCAGTTGCACGAACTGGGCATCAAGACCCTGATGCTCACGGGCGACAACACCCACACCGCCAAGGCGATTGCGGCCCAGGTCGGCATCGATCAGGCTCAGGGTGACCTGCTGCCCACCGACAAACTGCATGCCATTGAAGCCCTTTACAGCCAGGGCCACCGCGTGGGCATGGTTGGCGACGGTATCAACGACGCGCCAGCCCTGGCCCGCGCCGAGATCGGCTTTGCCATGGCAGCGGCGGGCACGGACACGGCCATCGAAACCGCCGACGTGGCGCTGATGGACGATGATTTGCGCAAGATCCCGGCTTTCATTCGGCTGTCGCGACAAACGTCGAGTATCCTCAAGCAGAACATCGCCCTGGCGTTGGTGATCAAGGCGATCTTCCTGGCGGTCACTTTCCTGGGCATGGCCACTATGTGGATGGCGGTGTTCGCCGATATGGGGGTGAGCCTGCTGGTGGTATTCAATGGCCTGCGTCTGTTGCGCAAATAGGGTTGAGAGGCTGGTGTGCTGAGTGCTGAGCTAAAAGCGTTTTACAAGGTCGCCCGCCTGGGCAGCATCACCCAGGCGGCGAAAAAACTCGGCCTGAGCCAACCCACCGTCACCACCCAGATCCGCAACCTCGAAAGCCAGTACGGCGTAGAGCTGTTCTACCGTGGCGGCCGTCGTCTGACCGTCAGTGACGAGGGCGCGCGGCTGCTGCCGATGGTCAAGGCGCTGTTGCAGCAGGAAGCGGATATCGAGTTTTTCCTGCGTAACAATGGTCAGGTGCAGGGCGCCTTGCGCATTGCTGCGACCGCGCCGTATTACATCCTTGATCTGGTCAAAGCCTTTCGCGAGCGCTTGCCGCAGGTGGAGGTGTCCGTGGAAATCGGCAACTCCCAGCAGGTACTCGAAGCACTGGACGATTACCGCGTCGACGTCGCCGCCTCGTCGCAATTGCTGGAAGACCCGCGCTTGATTCGCCGCGTGCTCGGTACCGACCCGTTGGTGCTGGCGGTGCACCGCAATCACCCCCTGGCCACACTCGAGCATGTACCGTTGACCGCACTGGCCGGGCATACGTTGCTGATGCGCGAAGCCGGCTCCACCACCCGCCGCCTGACCGAAGAGATGCTGCACGGCGCCGGCGTGAGTTATGGCCCGCTGCTGGAAATCGGCAGTCGAGAGTCGATCCGCGAGGCGGTGCTGCGCAACATCGGCATCAGCATCATCGCGCGTCAGGAAGTGCCCCATGACCCGCAACTGCGCGTGCTGACCATCGAGAACGCGCCGCAGATTCCGGAGTACCTGTACTGCCTCAAGGAACGCAAAGGCGCGCGGCTGCCGGCGGCGTTTTTGGGGTTGGCTCAGGAAATGTCGCCGCTCTGAGGTGGTGTGGTGCTGGCCTTGAGGGCCAATCGGAGGCGATCCTGCGATTGCGACAGACCAGGCGGCCCATTTTTGAATCGCCTACCCAAATCCACCAATACCACTATCACTCCCTTTTGCCTTCCTGCCACATGAGCGACGCATTGCCTGCCTAGCATGGCTCTCATCAGTTTGATGAGGTGCCACCATGAACACAGCCCTGAGCCAACCCGGCGCGCCGATGAAAGTGCGCGGTATCCAGAAACGCTTCGGCGCCTTTGCGGCGTTGGACAACGTGTCCCTGGACGTCGCCGCCGGCGAGCTGGTGTGCCTGCTGGGGCCGTCCGGTTGCGGCAAGACCACCTTGCTGCGTTGCATCGCCGGCCTGGAGCGCCAGGACAGTGGCGAACTTTACCTGGGTAACCGCGACGTTTCCCTGTTGCCACCGCAGGCGCGGGACTACGGCATTTTGTTCCAGTCCTACGCGCTGTTTCCCAATCTCACTGTCGAAGCGAACATCGGCTACGGCCTCACCGGCAGCGGCCGCGATGAAGTGCGCCAGCGCGTCGGGCAAATGCTGGCGTTGGTCGGCCTGGTGGGCAGCGAAAAGAAATACCCCGGTCAACTCTCCGGTGGCCAGCAGCAACGGGTGGCCCTGGCCCGAGCGCTGGCGCCTGCGCCTTCGTTGTTGTTGCTCGACGAACCCATGTCGGCCCTCGACGCCCGTGTGCGTGAGCACCTGTGCACCGAGCTGCGCCAACTGCAACGCCGCCTGGGCATCACCACCTTGATGGTCACCCACAACCAGGACGAAGCCATGTTGATGGCCGATCGCATTGCGGTGATGAACAACGGCAAGGTCGAGCAATACGCAACGCCCCAGGAGATTTACGACCGCCCGGCCACACCGTTCGTGGCGGAGTTTGTCGGCCAGGGCAACTGGCTGCCGTTCAGCCGCAACAGTGCCAGCCATGCCCAGGTCGGCGGGCTGAACATGCGTCTGGCCGATGACGCCGGTGTGGCCAAGTCCGGCCGCCTGTTCTGCCGCCCGGAAGCCATCAGCGTCAACCCGCCGGTGCACGAAGAAAACCTGTTCCCGGCCAAGGTTCGCGAGATCACCTTCCTTGGCAACCGCTGCCGCATGAGCTTTGAACTGGAACAACTGCCCGGTCACCCACTGCTGGCCGAACTGGCTCCCGAAGCCATGCCGCGCCTGGGCGCTCAGGACATTTGGGTGGCGTTGCCGCCGCGCAGCCTGCAGGTGTTTGCCTGAAATGGCCGTTGATATGAGCGTGCCGCTGCCCCGCGAGGTGTCCCGTGCCGAAGCCGGCGACCGCCTGTTCGTGGTCGGCGGCAAACTGCTGTGGTTGTGCCTGCTGGGTGTCGCGGTATTGATGCCCTTGCTGGCGATTTTCTGGCGCGGGTTCAGCAGCGAAGCCGGGCAGGGCGGTGGTCTTGTGGCGGCACGAGAACTGCTCATCAGCGCAAATTTCCACTGGCTGCTGGGCAACAGCCTCAAAGTCTCCCTCAGCGTGGCGGCCATCGTCGTACCGTTGGCTTACCTGTTTGCCTTCGCGCTGCAACGCACGCTGATTCCTGGCAAGGCGATCTGGCGCGGTCTTTCGCTGCTGCCGCTGATGGCGCCGTCAATGCTGCCAGGCATTGCGCTGGTGTACTTGTTTGGTAACCAGGGCCTGCTGCGCGGGCTGCTCGCGGAGAATATCTACGGGTTCTGGGGGATTGTGCTGGGTGAGGTGATCTACACCTTCCCGCACGCGCTGATGATTCTGCTGTCGGCGCTGTCCCTGGCGGATGCGCGACTGTTCGATGCGGCGTCAAGCATGGGCGCCAGCCCCGCCCGGGCGTTTCGCAGCATTACCTGGCCGGCCACGCGACAAGCCGTCTTTGCCGCGTTCTGCCTGGTGTTCACCCTGACCATCACTGACTTCGGCGTGCCCGTGGTGGTCGGTGGTGATTACCAAGTGCTGGCGCTGGAGGCCTATAAAGCCGTGGTCGGCCAGCAGCAGTTTGGTCGTGGCGCGTTGATCGGCATGGTGTTGCTGCTGCCGGCGCTGTTCAGTTTTGGCGTGGATGCGTGGTTGCGCCGTCGTCAGGGCGACGCCATGAGTGGCCGCGCCCAAGTGTTCCAGCCGACACCCTCGCGGTTAAGGGATGGCTGCTACCTGGCCATCGTCCTGCTGATCTGCGGCGTGTTGCTGCTGGTGTTCGGCATGGCGGTGTATTCCTCGCTGGTCAAATTCTGGCCGTACAACCTGTCGCTGTCGCTCAACCACTACCAGTTCGAAGACACCGCAGGCGGTGGCTGGCTGGCCTATCGCAACAGCCTGACCATGGCCTTGTGCACGGCATTGGTCGGCAGCGTGTTGATCTTCACCGGCGCCTACCTGATGGAAAAAACCAAAGGTCAGAGAGGCCTCAACCTGGCGCTGCGCCTGCTCAGTTTTGTGCCGATGGCCGTGCCGGGACTGGTGCTGGGGTTGGGCTATGTATTTTTCTTCAACCTCAACGGCAACCCGCTCCATGTGTTCTACGGCACCATGACCCTGCTGGTGGTGTGCACCATTGCTCATTATTTGACCACCGCGCAGATGACCGCCACCACGGCCCTGCGCCAGTTGGACAGCGAGTTCGAAGCCGCCGCGCTGTCGCTCAAGGCGCCGCTGTACCGCCACTATCTGCGCGTCACCGTGCCGATCTGCCTGCCGGCGTTGCTGGACATCGTGCGCTACTTGTTTGTGTCGGCGATGACCACCGTGTCCGCCGCGATCTTCCTCTACAGCCCCGACACCCTCCTCGCCGCCGTCGCCGTATTGAACATGGATGACGCCGGCAATGTGGGCGGTGCGGCGGCGATGTCGACCCTGATCCTGTTCACCTCGGGCGGCGTTTCGCTGCTGCTGGCGTGGGCTTCACGTGGCGCGTTGCGCCGTTCCCAAGCCTGGCGCCAGCGTGCGCCGGGCCAATAAACATCCTGAAGGAGGTGCTCCATGTTCAAGCCCCTGGCGCTGGTCGCTGCGGTACTCACTGCATTCAGCCTGAATGCCTTCGCCAAGACCGAGCTCACCGTGTACACGGCCCTCGAAGCCGAGCAGTTGAAGACCTACAAAAAGGCCTTCGAGCAGGCCAACCCCGACGTCGAGATCAAATGGGTGCGTGACTCCACCGGCATCATCACTGCCAAGCTGCTGGCCGAAAAAGCTCGGCCCCAGGCGGACGTGGTGTGGGGCCTGGCCGCCTCCAGCCTGGCGATCCTCGACCAGCAGGGCATGCTGGACAACTACGCGCCGAAGGATCTGGACAAGATCGGCAAAAATTACCGCGACGCCGCCAACCCGCCGGCCTGGGTGGGCATGGACGTGTGGGCCGCGACCATTTGCTTCAACACCGTCGAAGCCGAGAAGCAAGGCCTGACCAAGCCGGTGAGTTGGCAAGACCTGACCAAGCCTGAGTACAAGGGCAAGATCGTCATGCCTAACCCGGCATCCTCCGGTACCGGCTTTCTGGATGTGAGCGCCTGGCTGCAGACCTTCGGCGAGAAGCAGGGCTGGCAGTACATGGACGACCTGCACCAGAACATCGGCCAGTACGTCCACTCCGGTTCCAAGCCTTGCAAACTGGCGGCGTCTGGTGAGTTCCCGATCGGTATTTCCTTTGAATACCCGGCCGTGCAGCTCAAGCGCCAGGGCGCGCCGCTGGACATCATCCTGCCCAAGGAGGGCCTGGGTTGGGACATCGAAGCGACCGCCGTGATCAAGGGCACCGCCCACGCCGAGGCAGCGAAAAAACTGGCTGACTTTTCGGCCAGCCCCGCCGCGATGGAGCTGTACAAGGACAACTTCGCCGTCCTCGCTCAGCCCGGTGTTGCCAAGCCGCAGACCGAATTGCCGGCCGACTATGAGCAACGGTTGATCAAGAATGACTTCGCCTGGGCCTCGAAGAACCGCGACAGCATTTTGACCGAGTGGCGTAAGCGTTATGACGGCAAGTCGGAGAAGGTTGCCGGTCAGTAGGTTTTTTTCGTCAGGGCCAGTGGCCTCATCGGGGGCTTGCCCCCGATAGCGGTCTTGAAAACAGGACATTACCAATGACACACCACAGCGACCTGCTGATCATCGGCGCCGGTATCCTCGGCCTGTCCCACGCCTACGCAGCCGCCAGGCGCGGGCTCAAGGTCAAGGTGTTCGAGCGCAGCGCCACGCCGTTGGGGGCGTCGGTGCGCAACTTCGGTCAGGCATTGGTCACGGGCCAACCGCCGGGGCCGATGCTCGAGCTGGCACGGGAAAGCCGCGAGATCTGGGGGCACTGGGCCCAGGTGGCGGGGGTGCAACTCAAGCGCAATGGTTCGTACCTGTTCGCCCGGACCGAGGCCGAAGAGCAACTGTTGGAAGCGTTCTGCGCCGGACGTGCACAGCAACATGGCTACCGCGTCGAGTTGCTGCAAGGCGCGGCGCTGAAGGCGTTGTATGGCGGCCAGTTTGGCCATCACCGCGCGGCGTTGCACGGCAAGGACGATCAGCAGCTGTATTCGCGCGAAGCGATCCCGGCGCTGATCCACTACCTGAGCCAGGTATTGAACGTGGAGTTTCACTTCTCGACCCTGGTGCGCGAGGTCGAACCGGGCCAGCTGCACAGCACGGCGGGCAGTTTTCGGGGCGAGCAGATCATTGTGTGCTCCGGGCACGATTACCAGACCCTGCTGGCCGAGGCGATCACGCAGCTCAATCCACAGGTCTGTCGCCTGCAAATGCTGCGCGCCCGGCCGGCGTTTGACCTGAACCTGAAACACGCATTGCTCACGGGCCTCAGTTGTGTGCATTACGGCGCGTTCGCCGACTTGCCGGAAGCAGCAGCGGTGCAGGCGCAGATCCTGCGTGAAGCACCGCACCTGCACCAACACGGGATTCACCTGCTGATCAGCCCGACGCCCCATGGCGAACTGATCATCGGCGACTCCCACGACTACGGCAGCGATGCATCACCGTTCAATGCCGAGCAGGTCGACGACTGGCTGATCGAACTGGCCGAGCACACCTTGGGGTGCAAGGTTCAGGTGCTGGAGCGTTGGCAGGGGGTGTACGGCGCGCGCGGGCCTGGACCGTTTTCGTTCCTGCGCGTGGCCCCCGGCGTGAGCACCGCGTTGATGCACACCGGAGTGGGGATGAGTGTGGGCCCGGCGATGGCCGAGCGGAATATCACGGCATTGTGGGGGCAGGTGCTATGACCCGTGCGCAGGTGGTGGCCGAGGTCTTCGGTTTGTACGAACAGCACGGCCAGGCCGATTACATCGGCGAGCGGGTGTCGCAGATCGAACACATGTCCCAGGCCGCACAGCTGGCAATGGCTGAAGGCTTTGATGATGAGGTGGTGCTGGCGGCGTTTTTCCACGATATCGGGCATATCTGCGGGCAGGGCGGCGAGCCTATGGGCGGTTACGGCGTGGCCAGCCATGAGCGGCTGGGGGCCGATTATTTGCGGCGCGCAGGCTTCGGCGAGCGCATGGCCAGGCTGGTGGAGTATCACGTGCAGGCCAAGCGTTACCTGACGTTCAGCCAGCCTGGCTACTATGCCCGCCTAAGCGAAGCCAGCCGCCGGACCCTGGCTTACCAGGGCGGGCCCATGAGCGCCGAAGAGGCCCAGGTGTTCGAACAGGACCCGCTGTGCGCGGTGAGCCTGCGCATGCGCCACTGGGACGAGCACGCCAAGGAGATGCACGTGTCATTGATCGACCTTGAGCTGCTCAAAGCCAAAGCGTTGCAGCTATTGGCCGATCAGGACGCGTCCAGCCGCTGAGCCAGGGCCTGGACCTGTTCCTGGCGTTCAGTCTGGCTCAGTTTCGCGTGCGGGTTGAGGGATGACCATTGCGGGTGGGCGCGAGCCTTGTGCAGCGCGTCCGGTAATTTACCCTCGCGCCAGGTTTTGTCCTGGGGCGTGTCGACCTTGATGCTGTGCATCGCCGCATGCCCGCGCTGGTTCAAGGCCTTGAGCAGTTGGCGCTGGCGCAGGGCGAGCAGGCGCAGCACGCTGTCGTCGACGGTGAGTTCGCGCTGGCCTTTGATCTTGCCCAGCAGGCGGCCGCCATAGCTGCGTGCGGTTTGCAGCGCGCCTCCGGCAATCGCTCCGGCGATGGCGGCGGCGCCGAGGGTCAGCCCGCCGACGAGCAAGTCCACCCCGGCCCCGGCGGCGGCGCCTGCGGCGATGCCACCGCCCACGCGCACGCCGAGTTGTTTGAGGGTTTCCGGGTTGAACAAGTCGTCACCCCAGCGCCCGTCCAGCAGCGGTAAATCGCTGGCGGCGGCGTCCTGCGGGCGGAAACCGAACAGCTTGAGCAGGGCCTCCACGCATTTTTGTTCGCGCTGACGCACGGCTTTGCGCAGATCGCTGATGGCCTGGGGTTCGTCTTCGGTGACCACGCTGCGCCGACAGGCCGCGCAGTCGATCAGCAGCTCGGCGATCAACCGGGCGGCGCTTTGCTGGCGGGCCTGGCGTTGGGCTTGCTGATCAAGGATCAAGCGTTCCAACTGCGGCCGTGCGTTCTCCAGCAGCAGGGCCAGGCTTTCATACAGGCGGCGCTCGCCGTCTTCGGGCGGCGCGACACTGTCGAAACGCACCAGTGCATGCAGGCCCAGGCGGGCCAGGGCTTCGCGCCAATCGGGCTCGCGATGGTCGCTGCTGCTGACGAAGTTGAGCACCGGCAGCAACGGCTTGCCGCAACTGGCCAGCACTTGCAGCTCATCGCGGTACTTGGCCAGCACCGGCTCGCGGGCGTCGATCACATACAGGCCGGCATCCGAGGCCAGCAGTTGGCGCAACACCTTGGCTTCCTGCTCGAAACGCTGGCGGGCCTCGCTGCCTTCGAGAAACCGCGCAAGGCGCGCCGGACCGTCCAGGCGTTCGCCGGGTCGATCGAGGCGTTCCAGATAGTCGAGCAGGGCGATGGCATCTTCCAGGCCGGGCGTGTCGTACAGCTCCAGCAAGGCGTCGCCGTCCACCGACAACCGTGCGCCTTCCACATGCCGCGTGGTGCTGGGGCGATGGGATACTTCGCCAAAGCCCACATCGCGGGTCAGGGTGCGCAGCAGGGAGGTCTTGCCCACGTTGGTGTGGCCGACCACGGCGAGTTTCAGCGGTTTAGTCATGGCCGGTCTCCAGCCAATTGAGCGGCGCGCAGTCGGCGAACGGCAGTTCCAACTGTTGCAGCGCGGTGTGCCAATCGCCCAGGCGTGCGGCGTCCAGTGCCTGGCCCGGTGGGGCTTGCAGCAACCAGACACGGGTGGCCGTGGCGCTGCGTGCCAGCTCGGCGATCAACGCCAGGCTGCCACGGTCGGGCGAGCGGCGCGGGTCGCAGGCAATGGCCAGGCGGGCGGGCGGGAAGCGGGTGAGCTGATCCAGCAGTTTGTGGCGCGATTCGCGGCTGTCGAGGATGCCGGCATTTTTGACGTTGGCCGGCAGTTTCGGTGGCCAGGTGTGTGTGTCGTCCAGTTCGATGGCCACCAGCAGCGCACCGTCGCTGTCCAACTCACTCACGCCTGCCGTGATGTGGTGTAACTGTTCGGGCGCGGCGTCGTTGACCCCCAGGCGTTCGCTGCTCGGCATCAGGCGTTCGCGCAGTTGCGCGTAGCCGGGCAGGTTGAGGTCCAGGTGCAAGGCGACGCGCCCGCGGTGCCAGCGCCAGAGGCATAGCAGGGCGAGGATCAAGCGCGGCACCACGCCGTAGACCAGCAGCACTCCGACCAGCCAGGCGGCCCAGGCCTGGCGGGCGCTTTCGACAGTGAGCGCGGCGTCACCGCTGGCGCGGATCATCTCGATGCTCGGCACGTTAAACCCGAGCAAGGCCGGCAGACTGCCGAGGGCCTGGGTGGCGGCGACAAACGTATCGGCTCCGAGAATGGTGGTTTCCCACACAAAGCCGTAGCGCCGGGTGGCGAGCAGTGTCAGCACAATGACCAGGGCGCTGAGCAGCGCCAGCAACCACAGGCCATTGACCAGCACGCCCACGGCCCAGCGATTGAGCTTTTGCCGTTGCAGCAGCAGTAACAGCGCGGGCGCCAGTTGAGCGGCCTTGGCGTCGCGGGCGAGTTTTTCGCTGAGCCACAACCACAGGCGGCCGAGGCTGGCGCCGTGCTCGCCGGCAAACAGCAGGCCCAGGGCCCAACTGAGCAGCAGGATCAGGTTCACGCCGAGCAGGCTGCCCAGGGCCCAGAACACATTTACGGGGGTTAAACCGTTGCCCAGCGCGGCAAATGCCAGCCCGGCACCGCTGATGATCGCGACTATCGCCAGCAGCACCAGCGCCAGGCGCGCGCCTTGCAGCCAACGGGTGAGGGCGGGGGTGAGGCCATCGCGCTCGGCCAGGTGCAAGGCGCGCTGCTGGATGCGCGTCGGCAGGTCGCCGCCCGCGGTGCGGGCCAGCCGGTTGGCTTCCAGGTCGTCCAGGGCGCCGGCGTGTTCTTCACGCAAGCGCACGGTTTCCGTCAGCCAGAGTTTTTGCAGAGGAGTCAGTACAGTCACGCGCCGTCCTGTCGTGTCAGTGAGCCTGGAGCATAACCGCTGGGTCGCGGCTCTGGTATTCTCGTCGCCATGAAAAAAACTCTCCCTTTAAGCCTGATCGCAGCCCTCGGTGAAAACCGCGTGATCGGCGTCGACAACAGCATGCCCTGGCACTTGCCAGGGGATTTCAAATATTTCAAGGCCACCACGCTGGGCAAGCCCATCATCATGGGGCGCAAGACCTGGGACTCCCTGGGCCGACCGCTGCCGGGGCGCTTGAACCTGGTGGTCAGCCGTCAGACCAACCTGGTGCTGGAAGGTGCGGAAGTTTTTCCGTCGCTTGAAACCGCCGTGGCACGGGCTCAAGCCTGGGCGCTGGAGCAGGGCGTGGATGAGCTGATGCTGATTGGCGGCGCGCAGTTGTATGCGCAGGGGCTGGAACACGCGGATCGCCTGTATTTGACGCGCGTGGCGCTGAGCCCGGAAGGGGATGCTTGGTTTCCGGCGTTTGATGCGCAGCAGTGGAAGCTGGTTTCCAATCTGCCGAATCCCGGCGAAGGTGATAAGCCGGCATACAGCTTTGAGGTGTGGGAACGCGGCTAAGATCGTCCCCGCTCGGAGCGGGGAGCGTGTGGTTTTATCGATCCGGCACGAAGTAGGCTCTCGACAATAAACTCGTCATAAGTTCGCCCCGAACCTCCTACTAAACAATGAGTTTTAACGGCATCCACTCATCGTGATCCAGGATCAAGCAGGGTAAACGTCAGTGTCTTGATCTGAAGATTTTCTGCATAGGTAAAAATCAGTTTGGCGTTTGGATGAGTTTGCGAGTCTAGCCGATAAGAATCCCAACCCCCAATCGCCGTATTCAAGGGCAATTTCGTCATTCCCCTTGACTCCAGCGGCGCTCCGAAAGCGGCCCGCACACCAGATTGATTCCTCACCAGTGAAAATGGTTTGGGTAGCTCTCCGGCGTATGACGTCATCCCCTTCATAGTCTCAAGCAGGATAATGTGAAGAGTTTCCAGATTTTTTGTCTGCGCCGAAAAGCTCAACTCAAGTCCCGCACCAGGCTTTAACGTTAACGAGTCACGCCCTTGGTAAAGCTCGCTTAAAGGCTGACTGGGTACGGTACCTTCAGCGACCAAGACGTCATGATGGCGCCCAAGGTTTTTAATCCATTTTTCAATGGTTCTGCCGTCCATGAGTACCACCCCTGTTCCTGATTGAGTTTGTGCAATTGCTCACGGGCTGCTTCGATTTTTAACTCGCTATAGCCCTCTTCCAACAAACCCGGCTTGATTGCATTAAAGTTCCGATCCGTGGCGGCTCGTAAATTGAAAACGTCATGAGCTTGTTTCGCCTTGGTATTGCGCCCACCGTAAGTCTCGCTGAATTTTTGATGCACCCGAGCGGGAATCGCTATCGCAGAGGCTTGCCTCAGGTATATCTGAACCTCCTGCTCGGTAATACCAGGGAACGTGGCCTTCAAACTGGCCTCAAGCACCTTTCGTGACGGAATATGATCAATGTCTAAACCGTCCCCCCGGCTTCGCGCGCTGAGATCACCATAAACCCCCACCTCAAGCGGACTCACCGCAGGCTTGGCAAACACCAAATACAACGGCGGCAAACCCGAATCAGCCGGAAACGAAATGATCGCATCCTGCCAGGTAACATCCTCAGCTTCGCGCCCAGGGTAGTGACTGATTGCCGAATCCTGCCCCACGGCAACCGGATGCACGAACAAATTATCCAGGCGCTCCGATGTGCCTGGATACGGGCTCGGCGCACTGACCACCGGCCCTTTATTTGGCGTCCAGGTAATGCTGATGCCATCCAGCACGGCCACCATCGCGCTTTTGTCCGTATTCCATCTAGCTTGCGCAACGGGTACACGATCAGCGCCACTGTCAGCCTTGGTATGTATGCCGTAAACACGCAGCTCACCTGACTCATCCTGGCGAAACTGAAACCG